>JAUQZC010000129.1 GCA_030587435.1 Candidatus Baldrarchaeota archaeon
TAGCTTCAAAAACCTTAAAAACAATGTTCATAATGATCAACTGATTCCATTGTATTTAAGATCTGCATTTAAAGACATGTTAGAAAAATATCGCAGTGCTTTAGAAGGCGCAAAGAAATAGTTTACATGTATTCTAATTTCGTGTTTTACTTAATTAGATGTTTTCAAGACTGTCAACTTTTTCAGGAGATTTAACTAAGGTCACATCTTCACCTATTACAAGCTCTTCCGTATACTTTATTTCTCCATAGATTCTACATTCATCATCAATGTATATTCTCTTGCCATACAGGTTTCTGGCTGAGGATCCTCGTTTCATACGTATTTCTTCAGCGTATACATCTTCAACAGTTGCTCTTCTATTTATTATGACTACCTTAGCATATATAGATCCTATAACTTCGCCTCTTCTACCTATTTCAAACTGTTCTGCCCTTATTCCTTCAACAGTTTCAACTTTTCCTCCTATTGAGACCTTTTTGCCTTTAACTTCTCGAGCTTCCAAAGTTCCTCCAACCCTTATGTTTGCAGCATCTAAAATGTCTTCAACTTTAGCTGTCCCTCCAATGGAGAAGTCTTCTTCTAATTTAATATATTGCTTGGCGTTTAATGTTCCACCCACTATAATGCTTCTTCCTTCAGCTTTGCCTCTTATTTTAAGGCTTCCTCCAACCTTTATCTTCTCAAATTTTATATCTTCATCTATTTCAAGTGTTCCTCCAACCTTTATTATACGCCCCTTTCCTGTTTTCACTCTTGCACTTCCTCCAACCTTTATTTCTTCAAATTTAAGGAAACCTTCAGTTTCTAGGCTTCCTCCAACCTTTATTGAACCGCTAACATTTCCATTGCTTAACTCCGCACTCCTTCCAACACTGATATCTGTAACTGAAACTTTTCCCTTAATTTCAAGTGTTCCTCCAACTTTTATTTCTTCGGCTTTCACGTCGCTTTTGGCTTCAAATGTACCTCCAACTACTATTTTATCCGCAGTTATTTCTCCTATTGTTTCTAGGCTTCTTCCAACTTTTATTTCCTCGGCTTCTGTGTTGCCTCTAACTCTAAGAGAGTTATCTATATCTATGCGAGTTGCTTTTAAGTTTCCATGTATGTAGAGGCTTCCATCTTCAACGGTTACACTATTTTCTACGATAAGGTTTCCTCTAATCTCTATGGCGTCTTCCTCACCTTCAATTCCTCTTGCTTCTACATCGCTTTCAAATAAAACTCTGCCACGGCAAACTATCAGGCCTTCAACAACAATTTTCGGTGGAGTTCCTTCTCCCCTAATAATGCTGTTTCTTCCAATCTCTAGGTCTTCTTTAACGATACCAACAGTTTCTTTACTGTGTGGTGGGATTTTCATTCTAACACCTCTCTCTTTAGAAAACATAATTGGGCTATTTAAAAATTTGAGGCACGAAGAGTAATCACAAAATGTGACTACAAATTATGAATTCTTTTTGTGCCTTATTTTTAAACATCAACTGCACTAAATTTAAAGTGAAAGAAGGTTTGCATCATTAATAAGAAAAGTATTTGTGGCATTCGGAAAATAGTTAAAATAGCTAAAATATTGACATATATTGGAAAAGAAGCATGGTAACTTAAATAGGTTAAGAGTGCAGTCCTATGATAGCTTAAGAGATGTGTGATGTAGTTTTGAATTTATGGGGAGGATAAGTTGAAGCGTTCACGAAGAAGAACTAAGTATGATATTTATGCTGAAATTCTTGAGGTTATTCGAAGACTTGAGCCGTGTTCTCTTACCAGAGCATCTTATGGTGCTGGTTTACCAGTAGATAGGGCTAAAAAGTTTATTGAAAAGCTTGTTTCTGCAGGGCTGCTTCATGAGGAAAAAATTAACGATAAGAAGAAATATAGTATTAGTAGTAGGGGATTAGAATTCTTAGAAACTTACTGGAAGATGAGAGAGTTCATGGTTATTTTAGGAGAGTGATTGTTGGATTGTATTATTGTAAGTATTGTTTGGAGATTTTTGCTATTACTGTGTACAATGGGTTTACGATTTGAGCAATGTTAAGTTTAGCTGCTAAGCTGAGAAGTATATAGGCGTCGATTTCCCAAAAATTATAATCTGATTTCATCCACTTTATTAACTCCATAAAAGCAAGTTTTGCAGCATCTTCAAGAGGCTTATCGCTGCAAATAGTCATAATTTCCTCTGGAGACTCCACCCTAGGCCAGTTAACTTTCTTATCTCTAATTAAATCAAATTTCAACTTGATATGAGCGGGAACCTCTAGAGATGTTCCACAAATTTTTCCATCTCCTTGTACAGCGTGAACATTACCTAAACTAAATAGTGCTCCTTCCCTGAAAACAGGTAAATAAAGTTTATTTCCGGGACATATATCTGGGCAGTCCATATTGCCTCCGTGACGTCCAGGTGTTGTTGTAGAAATAGTTTCAATTTCAGGAGATACACCGATAGTTCCAATGAACGGCTTTACAGGTATTTCCACCTTACTTCCCTTACTTGTCTCGTAAACTACTTTCCCTTTCCTAATTTTCAAAAATTTAGTTTTGATTTCTGATATTTCTACTAGACCTTTAAGGGCTCCAGAATCTGGGGAAGCAGTTGTTACACCTATTTCTGGAATCCTTATATCTAATATTTCTACGATAAGTGTATCTCCAGGTTTTGCTTCTTCGATATAAATTGGTCCAGTTACAGGGTTAACAAAGCGTAACAGTCCTTCTTTAACTATTTCCTTTAGTTCTTTACCTATTTTCACTATGTCTCCAAAGCGGTCATGAGTTTCAATTTCAACTATTTCTTTAGGTTTAACCCATGCCATAGGTTCGTTTAAAGGTCCAAAAGTGCAATTACTTACATGTGACAATCTATCATAGGGTTTCTTATCTATTTTTCTAACAATTTCCATTAAATTTCAACTCCACTTCACAAGATAACTTTCATTAAACAGTTTATAAAGCTGTGGAATTCAAAAATAGAGTAAACCGTTTAATAGCTTAGAAAAGAAGTATTACTTAAAATGTTGATTCCTGATATAAACTAAACCATTTTAATCGCGTTTTTTCTAATCTTTCATGTTATCTTAGTAACCAAAAATTAGAAAAATTCTTGATGTAAGTTTTTGCTAAGACAAAATCTTTCTTAGATTATCTGTGAAGTGAGAGATGTCTTCCTCAGTATTGTAGATGTGAGGTGATATTCTGATCATGTTTTGTCTAATAGTTAGTTCTACTGGTCTCTTTAATTTACGTAGTTTTTCGACGATTCTCTTAGGGTCTTCTTTATCTACTCCAAATGTTACTATGGAACCTCTTTCATCGCGATTGGCGGGTGTTACCAAATTAACATGTTCAATTGAGCTTAATTCTTCCATGGCTGTTTGAATCAATTTCATATTATGATTGTAGATATTTTCTATTCCTATTTCCCTTAGATATTTTATTGATTCTACTAATCCAATTTTCACGCTGTATGCACTAGTGCTGTACTCGAATTTTCTGGCAGTTGATGCATAACTTAATTCTCGAGGATTAAGATCCCACATATTTTCTTTTGACCGCCAGCCAACAAATGTGGGCTCCAGTTCTGAATATAGTTTCTTTGAAATATATGCTATTGCGGTTCCAAAGGGTGCAACTAGCCACTTGTAGCTACCAGTAATGTAAACATCAACACCTAGTTCTTTAACGTTTAATGGCAGGTATCCGGCTGCCTGTACGCCGTCAACAATCACGATAGCATTAACATCGTGAGCACACTTAGCAATTTCCTTAAGATCGTGTTTTTGACCTGTTAGATATTCTACGTGGCTTAAAACAACAACTTTTGTGTTTTCATCGATTTCATTTAGTAAATCTTCCAGTGGAACATACCAGTTTTTAGCATTAACAAGTTTTACCTCAACATTTTCTTTACGAGCAATTCTAAGCCAAGGATAAGTAACAGTTGGAAACTCGACGTCAGTTGACACTATTTTCCCTTCTTTTAACTCTAAACTCCACGCGATACAATTTAACGCTTCGGTGACACTATTAAAAATGGCGATATCTTCTTCTCTACAACCTAGAAGTTTAGCTCCCTCTCTTCTAAGACCATCATAAACTATACTCTCCTTTTCTTCATCTAAAAACAGAGTGCCTTGTCGAGCTAATTTAACTGAAAAATCTTTAACCGCTTCAATCACTGGGGTTGGAACCAGCCCTATGCTAGCAGTACTCAAATAATTAACCTTAGAAATAATTGGAAAATCCTTTAAGATTTTATTAAAACCCATATTTCCCCACCTGAATGTCAATTCCTACATCAGGCTATGGGTAATGTCTCGTAATATTTAAACTCTTCGTAATGTTATCTTTTAGCATAACAAACTATTTTTCCTCCGAATTCCCTACACTATGGTGCGTTAAAGGCATTTATAAAATGGCAGAGAAAGACATGTCACGCCGCCGTCACCTTTCCAAAACTCTGAAAGGTTTACTTCTATCGGTTTAAAACCTGTCTTTCGAAGCTTATCTCTAGTTTTGGGGTAGCCATCAGGCATTAGAACCTTTTTATCTCCAATATAAAGAAGATTAGTGGCATAAACTTCCTCTTCTGGCACCTTAATAAGCTTAAAGCCGTGAAAAATACTTGGATCAACATATTTAGGGCACACGACGATTGTTTTACTTCCCAGGTAGCTGCATGCTGACATTAAGTGAAGAATACCTGAAACAGGTACAACTTCTACATTAATATGAGGAAAACACCTTGCAAGTTGATTAATGCCGTTTCTGTTTGTTCTTTTAGTCTCTCCAACAAAAATTATACCTTGATCAGTCACTAAAACATCTCCTCCCTCCAAAGTCCCAGGAGCCTTAATGTCTCTCACTGGCATTTCTTTTTCAAGAATTTTCCTTATAATTTCCTCTTCTCCTCTCCTAGATTTCTCTCCAAACCTGCAAATAACCGCTATTTTAGTTCCTATTACTGCGGTATCCTGTACAAAACAGCTATCAGGATACTTTTCCTGAGGCTTAAGCTCAATTACATGAATATCGTTTTCCCTAAGGATATTAACATATTCTTGATGCTGTTTCAAAGCCAAATTTACATCAATGGTATCGTGCTCCGGGTTGGTAGAGACGCAATTAACATAAGTTTTTGCTGGCGGACAAACAACTACACGATCAAACAACCTGTCCATAGATGCAAATCTAGTCTTTATACTTAAAACATTT
>JAUQZC010000005.1 GCA_030587435.1 Candidatus Baldrarchaeota archaeon
TGGCGGGATATAAGGGCTGTCCCAGTTAGATAAAGAGTACTATACTACTGGGGAAGCAGCTAAAATAATTGGTGTCAGTTTTAGAACCATAAAACGTTGGATTTATGCTGGAAGAATAAGGACGTTAAAGACCGCTGGAGGCCATTATAGGATACCGAGAGATGAAATAAAAAGACTTCTTTCTGAGACCGAGGATCAATTTGCAGCTAAAATTATTGATCTTATTAGTAAAAAGAAGGTTGCCTACTTGCGTGAGCTTCAAGTTTGTCTAGAAGACGAGTATCCTCATAAAGATACTCATGACAAATTAAAAGTCCTTGTTGACCGTAAGAAAATAAAAACTAGCTTGGTAGATGACCATAGATGGTATTTCCCTCCTGATTTGGAATGGGATGACGTAAAAGAGATTGCGGAGCAGAAAGCTGAATACGCAAAATTACTTAAGAATTATGAAAGAAGTTTTAACTATAAAGGGTTAAAATACGAAGATTATGCAGAATATTTGGTGGAACAAGCCTTAATTAGAGCTGGGTTCACAGTTGTTGCTAAAGATACCTATTATTTTAACGGTTTAGTCTATATGCCGAATAGAGGACCTGGGAGACCAAGAGACCTTGATTTCATAGCTAAGCTTCCTGATAAAGATATATTCGTTGGCATTGAAGTTAAAAACAGAATGGAACCCCCTAAGGGAGCGGTTGTAAACGAGTTCATCGAAATCTGTAGAACTTTAAACCTAAAGCCACTTTTAATCAGCAGAATGGCTCATCCCATGACATTTGACGTCTTGAAAAGGCTAGGTGGATGGGTAGTCGTCTTTAAACAACAGTTTTTAAAGCCCGGTTTCCCCAGAGACGCCCTTAACTTCCTTAGACAGATAGGGATCCCCGTAGCCGTGTACCGTTGGCCGCCAGACTACCTAGTAAACAAACTTATTAAAGCCGCACAAAACATTAATTAAAACTATGACATCCACCCAGTAGTAGAATTAAATGAAACAATTCCTAAAATTCCGTTATGGCGTATTTTTCGTGTAGTCGCCGACTTTTTATGATATCAAGCATTATGAAAATGGAAAGCAAGAATAATTTTCACTTCGAGTCAATCTGATGAAAAATTGGTAGGAAATACATGAATATTTGATTAAATATAATTTCCGTTACTTTATTTCTCTCCTCGTCGGATTCTAGGGCTCTATCAAATATAATAAAGAGGTATGGTGTTTTTTCCATATCTTTTCCTTCTAAATATCTGTATAGATCGTTCAAGGTCTTAATATCTCTGAAGTCGCTATCAATTCTTCTAAAAAAGTAATAATTTGCTAATACATGACAATTCAGGTTATGTATATGCTCATTAATATCTTTTTGAATATTATACTCCAATAGTGGTATATCCAAGGTTAGATATATATCTGAACGCGAGGCGGAAATGAGGTTATATATATTTGTTAATGCGACTTCTTTTTTCATTTTAGTGTTTTGAAGAACTCTTTTCAATATCTCGGATAGCGTCTGAGATGAAACTATTAGAATAGTTTTATCATAAACATCGAGGTTTACACAGTCAAAACTCATGTTTATCTTGGGATTATGTATCCTTTGGACATTATTTTCCAAAACGTCGATTATACATGGAAGATAATCAAAAAAGTCAATTAAGTTTGCTGATTTATTGACAAACTCCCGATACTTATCATCACCCATAAGTAGATGACTGTAACCTTTTGCTATACTTAATATTCTATTTGTATATTCCTTCATAAGGAAATCCTGCATAAGCAAATAACCCATTACAGCCTTTATTTTTGTGGAATAACTGGCTATTTGGTCTCCAACCTGTGAGATTATATCAATTACAGTATAAGCTAATCGAGTGAGAAGAGAATCGATGAGAGACCTTTCAAGTCCTTCATACACGATCTTATAAATTTTTTTCCTCAAACTATCCATCAATTTCCTAAAATCTTGATCTATATCTAGATACTCACCATTATGGCATTTAATTTGAAAGGAATCATTTTTATTTTGTTGCATGAACTGTATAAATTGTTCCTGTTGTTCATCACTTAACTTCTTTAGAATGCCAGCGTGATGAGAATCTCTTATCATCCAATCTAGTCTATCCGTGTTGACACCTCCCCTCTTTTCATATTGTCCTATTATTGTCGTCAGAAGATGGGCTCTTCGTAATATGTCTTTATCACTTAAGTCGGAAAACAAAGGAAATTCTTCCTCTGCAATAATCTGTGCAATGAACTTTATAAATTTCTCAGGAGTGTGTAATTGCTGGTCATTTGCTTTTTCCCTGTAATAACACGTTTCTAGAGCTCTTTTAATTTGCTCATTTTCCAGCAGAAGATAAATTGTAATAGCTATGTCTAACTTCTTCGGAGAAAACAAATGAAAAAACTTCAATTCTTTTAACAAATCAACAACATAGCCGGTGATTCCATCTAAAGCATGACCCCATGCTGGGTGTCCAAGATCGTGTAGTAGAGAAGCTATCTGGATTATAAGTTCATCATTTTGTTCAATTTTTAGCTTATATTCCCTTTTTAATTTTTTAAGTATCTTAGTACTTCTGTACATTACACCAATACTATGCTCGAGTCGTGAATGAGAAGCACCTGGCAAAAATAGATAAGTATGAGCAAGTTGTCTAATTTCTGACAACCTACTGGTTATTGGTAGGAGCATTAAGTATCTTATATATTTGGGTAAGTAAATTTTATCGTATATTGGGTCAATAGTCTGGTAGTCGCTTACTTTTTCATATTTTACTTCCCTACCTATGTCACGATTAAATCGGTATTCATAATATCCAACAAGATCGTAAAATATTCCCTCAAATATACCAGTACCTATAATTGGTTTCCACATTTAACTCACGTACCCAACGAGACATCTATAGCACTATCTATTCTCTTTAAATATTCTTCAAACAATCTTGTCTTTATTTTCCGTGGAAAATCCTCAACAGCCTTTGCTATCTCTCCCAACAATTCTTTCACTATTATTTTGGTAATACTTTTATCATTTCGCACCAATTCAATAGCACCTAGATCTTTCAAATATTCTAAATCCCGGCATAAATCCCTCTCTCCATCATGAAAAAATAGTCTATGTTTCATTCCTAATTCAACAAATATAAAATTCATAAAATTTCTGAAATTAATAATATTTTCTCCCCGTCTTATACTATACTTCCATAAAATATATGCCGTATAGTTCCAGGCCATCCTAAACAAGCCCCCTCATATATAACTCTCCTTAATATTTTTGTTCAATCCTTATGCTCAATCGTATATTTAACATTTTGCCTTTAATTATCCTCATCAGCATCTCATCACATGATTCGAATCTTTAAACGTTTGCTTTATTTAAAAAAGTTGTCTACTTTTATTTTCTGTTCGTCCCATTTAGGCACCTCTTACTTGTTCTTGTCCCTTTTCTCCTTTTACCTCTCTTAGATATGAGTGAAAAATCAACTGTATCAAAGTAGTTATCGGATAGTGAACGTCGTGAAACCACCTTCCCTCCTTTCTAAGCTCCTTTACTTTTTCTCGAAGCTCATCAACGATATCAGAAAAATCAATCACAGTTATCCCCTTTTGACTCGCATATTCCTTTATCTCAGAGGTCGTAGCCCAGCAGAAAATAAATTTCCGAGGATTCACCAACCCCAATTCCTTCAACCTCTCTTGAAATCCTTCATCATTAAACCGTTCCTCAATCTCGTCAATTACCTTTCTATTTAAACTCCACGATTTAACTTCCCCAACAAGAGCATCAACCACCTTACCACTCTCCAATTGCACCGCAACAATATCAATATCACCATATCCCCTACTCTTCCTAAACTTAACATCCTGCCTCACAAAATAATCATGCACAAACTCCAAATACTCCCTAACCAAAAGCTCATAAACACTACTCACACCAATCCTCCCCGACAATAAAATATGTCAAAAAGGTATCATATAAACATTAACCTCGATTACACGGCTAAGATATCCATAACACATAACCTCATAACTTCTAGACCACAAATTCAAATCTGGAACCACACCACTCAATTACCTTATGCTAGGAGACATATTCTTCATCTCCATCGGAGAAAGAAAAAACGAAATCACAATGCCCCTAAAAGTAGACAAAAAACACCTCACACTTCTCCCAAAAATAAATCCAACACTCCCTTAGAAAACTAAAAGCGAAAAGAGAACATCATAGTTTAAACCCGAAAATAATTAATCCACATAGAGCAGGATAAATACATGTGGTATAAATTGAATAAAACAACGATAAAGTCTGAAAGCGAGAGAACCCTTAAAATCGAAGAAAACCTTAGAATATCTTTAATTTCATTTTTAATACTTCTCGCATTAGTTGAAGTAATTTATTGGAATCTGTATCCAACAACCATTTACCCCTTAACATGTAGATCACTAGTTCAAATAAGTATCGTTATTATTGGAATATTTTACCCTCTCACCGTAAACCTAGCACTCAACATAAGTAACCGGATAAGCGAACGACTAGGAAACTGGACTGAAAAAATACCAGAAATCTTTTCGGAAAAAACGAAAAGAACAATATTCTCTCTTGTAAAATTAGGATATAGAGAAATAAAATCAGAGGAAGAATTAAAAGAATATCAAAAAATCAAGGAAGAAATGAAAAAACTTGAGAAACTCACTCCACCTAAAGAAATGGTAAAACGTTTTCAAAAAATGCCACAACATATCAGAAACATGGCATTAACTGGACTACCATTCATCATAGGACTCATTTACATCGACATTTATCTTTTAATAATCAACGAACCCATAAAAACCAACGATCCAAAATTCATAGGATTCATGATACTATTCGCCATTACTCTTACCATAATTTTAGACATCTTCATGGAAACCCTAAAATTCACAACAGTCACAGAAATAATAGACAAAACCGTCAGAGAAGGAACAAAACTACTAAACGAAATAACAAAAACAATAAAAATAATCAAAGAAATCAAAGACTAAACACACAAAATCCCATTTAACAACAACCACCATTATCCATATCCATTAATCTGCTTCACATAGCCCCAAACGCACTACCATACCCATCAAACCTCATCACCACCACAATTCTAATCTCCACCACTTACCAAACAGTTTCACATCCCAAAACATAAAAGAAACCCAAAAACCGACAAAACAAACAAAACCAGGAACAGAGTTCAGAACAAGCCCGAAAGAGGAAAAGAAGCAAAATAGTAGCGGGGGGAGGATTTGAACCTCCGATCTCGGGGTTTCTTTCCCCGAGGGGGTTTCCGTCGGGGTTATGAGCCCCGCGGGATCTCCTGGCTACCCCACCCCGCTTTGTTGTGGTGGGGTCGTGTATTTTGTGTGTTTTTTGGTTTTTTAAATTTGTTGGTTGTTTTTGGTTTTGTTAGGGGTGGTGCCATTTTGGTATGAGTTTTGTCGGTTTTGTTTTGTTTGTTTTGTTGTATCTTTGGAGGGGTTTGGTGAGGTGTCTGTGGGCTTTTGGGGTTGGTAGGTATGTTCCTGGTTTTAGTTGTCTTGGTTTTTGTATTTTTTGTTTTGTTATGTTTTTTATGTGTGTTTTGCATTTTTTGCATCGGTATCCTTGGTTTTTTCCTGCTGATTCCATGGTTTTTCCGCATTTTGGGCATTTTGGGTTTTTGTATATTATTTTTGGTGCTAGTTTTATGATTTCTATTTTTTCTAGGTTTAGTGTTGGGGGTGTGTTTGGTTTTGGTTTTATGGTTCCGTATGCTATTACTGTGTCTCCTGGGATTAGTTTTTTGATTATTTTTCTGAAGTTTCCTGTTGGTTCGTATGCTGCGAGGTGGATGGTTCCTGTTTGGTCTGCTGCTTTTACTATTACGTGTCCTCCGGGTATGGTTTTCGGGGTGTCTATGATTTTTACGAGGGTTTTTGTTGGTGTGTAGGGTTTTATGTCTTTTATTTTTTTGAGTTTTGTTTTGTTTAGGTGTTCGTCGGTTGCTTGGTTTGTTCGGTATATTACCCATCTTTCTAACGGTTCGTAGGATACTACGATTTTGTGTGCTAGTTTTACTATTTCTGGGGTTTCTCCTCTTATTCCGTAGAGTACTGGGTCTGGGCCTCGTGGTGTGATTAGTATTCTTTGTTCTTGGTGGTCTATGTTGTTGAAGGTTTCTGGGTGGGTTAGTTTGTCCATTAGGTATATGGATTGGGTGTCTACTGTTCTTGGTGTTCCCCAGTGTTCTGGGGTTCTGTAGGTGAGTAGTTCGTATGTGTGGTCGTTTTCTAGGGTGTTTCCTATGGCTGCTAGGGCTCCTATGATGCCTCTTCCTTTTTTGTAGGTTACTGTTTTTGCGTTGACTTTGTTTGCTGTTTTTATGGCTTCTTTGAGCGTTATGACGTCGGTTAAGGCTTTTTCTGCGAATGTTTTAAGTTGGGGTGGGATGGGTCCTTGGAGGAAGACTATTCCGGGGTGTGTTTTTTCACATTTGAGGTCGGAGTTTTCTTCTATTTCTTCGATGACTATTTCTTCGACTTTTTGTAGCATGTTTTCTTCTATTTTTATTCTTAGGCATACGGCGCCGTTTCCTCTTGTTTTGTAGGGTATGTTTGGGTTTAGTCTTATGAGGTTTGGGTAGTCGGTGAATTGGGCTTTTGCTTCTTTTTCTAGTCTGTGGACTAGTCTGGCGCCTATGTAGGTTGTGCAGCCGCCTGTGAGCGAGTCTGTGTCGTCGAATCCGATGTTTAGCTGTATCATTGTGGTTCGACCTTTTGAAACTTGTTTAAGTGTTTAAGGGTGGTTTGATGTTATTGAAAGAAGGCATTAAAATTTAAACTTCATCTATCTTTTACTGATGTGGTATTTGGGTGTGTTGGGATGATTGTTTTGGGTGTTTGTGACGGTCATGATGCTGGGGCTGCGTTGGTTAAGGATGGGGTTGTGGTTGCTGCTGTTAGTGAGGAGAGGTTTACGCGTGTTAAGCATCAAAGAGGTGTTCCTAGAAATGCTATACGTGAGGTTTTTCGTGTTGCTGGGTTGAGTTTTGATGAGGTTGATTATGTTGCTGTTGGTGGTGTTTTTAGGAGGTTGAAGAGGGCTTTTCAATTGGAGGAATATCTTTTAAAGCTTTTCCCGGGGGTTCCTCAAATATATGTTGATCATCATTTGTGTCATGCTGCTTCAGCTTATAGGACGTGTGGTTGGGATCGTGCGCTTATTGTTACGATTGATGCTGCTGGGGACGGTTTGTCCGCTACAATTAGTCTTGGAAAAAACGGTGAGATTGTTCCGCTTTATCAGTCTAGTGCTTATAATTCTGTGGGGGATTTTTTTGCTAGTATAACTGAGTTGCTTGGTTTTAGGCCGATGTCTGATGAGGCTAAGGTTGCGTGTATGGCTGCTCATGGTGATGCTTCGAAATGTTATGATGTTGTTAGAGATTTTATAGATTTGGATGTTAGGGGTTTGAGTTTTAGGAATAGGTTGGGTGTGGTTGGTTTTGAGGCTGTTAAATTGATGAGAGAGAAATTGGAGGGTTTTTCTTCGTTTGATATTGCTGC
The DNA here is from genome assembly GCA_030587435.1 of Candidatus Baldrarchaeota archaeon. Next base: position 7,580 of record JAUQZC010000005.1, read on the forward strand.
TGCGGCTCAGAGAAGGCTTGAGGAATTGGTTTTGAGTCTTTTGGGGAGGGTGGTTGATGAGGTTGGTGAGAGGAGGATTGTTTTTGCAGGTGGGATTGCGGCGAATGTTCATTTGAATATGAGGATTAGGGAGGAGGTTTCAAGGGATTTGTATGTTTTTCCTCATATGGGTGATGGTGGTCTTTGTGTTGGTGCTGCGCTTGAGGTTTGGGCTAGGATGAGGCTTGTGGACGGTAAGGATGCTAAGCCGAGACGGTTGGAGCATGTTTTTCTTGGCCCGGAGTATGGTGATGAAAGTATAAGGGAGGCTTTCAAAAGGTATGGGGTGGAGGGTAAAGTTGAGTTTTATGATGATATTGGTGGGGTTGTTGCGGATTTGCTTTTGAAGGGTTTTGTTGTTGGGAGGTTTTCCGGTAGGATGGAGTTTGGTCCACGGGCTCTTGGAAATAGAAGTGTGTTGGCGTTGCCAACTGATAAGAGGGTTGTGGGGGATCTTAATAGGAGGAAGGGGCGTCCGTGGTGGCAGCCTTTTGCTCCAACTATTTTGTATGAGAGGGTTGAGGACTATTTGGTTGATGGTTGTTATGCTCCTTTTATGACTATTGCTTTTAGAGTTACTGAGAGGGGGGTGGAGGAGATTCCCGCGGTTGTTCATGTTGATGGGACTACTAGGCCTCAAACTGTTAAGAGGGGTGAGTGTCCGGAGTATAGACGTATTATTGAGATTGTTGAGAAGGAGGTTGGTGTTGGTGCTGTTTTGAATACTTCGATGAATATTCATGGGGAGCCTATTGTGTGTTCTCCTTCAGATGCGATTAAAACTTTTAAGAGGGGTTTGATGGATTATTTGGCGATTGGCAACTATTTGTTGAGGAAGTAGAGGTTTACTTTGAGGCGCCTTGTATTACGAGCATAGTCATTGTTTCTTCTATTTCCTCTATGTTTCTTCTTATTTTTTGGCTGACGATTTCCTGCAGGTTTTCTAGGTTTTCAACAGAGAGTTTGGCAACGATATCATATGTGCCTAGTACTATGTATGCTTCTTTTACTCCTTCGATTTCTAAAATTTTTCTGAGGGCTTTTTCCTCTAGACCGGCCTTAGTTTTTATGAGGACGAAAGCTATTGGCAAAAATTTCCCTCCTATATATTTTATCGATGGAATTTTAAATTAATCTTTCTAACATGTAGTGGAAATGGAGGAAAAGAAAACGAACATTAAGCTATATGTGTATCACGAGAGGCAATGTGACCCTAAGAAATGTACAGCGTTAAAATTACATAGGCATAGGAAAGTTAAGGTGATTTACAGTTTAAAATATGTTCCAAAGGGAGCGGTGATACTTAACCCCCTTGTCTCACATGTCTTTTCTCCTTTGGACAAAGAACTGGTGTTAAAAAGTGGTATTGTTGCGGTTGACTGTTCATGGAAAAAAATTGAGGAAGGTTTTCCTAAACAGTTTCAAAAAAGAGGGAGGATTTTGCCGGCTTTAGTGGCTGTAAACCCCGTGAACTACGGTAAAATAGGGATGTTAAGTACGGCGGAGGCTTTGGCTGCAGCTCTCTACATAGTGGGATTTGAATCGCAGGCAAGAGATGTACTTTCAATTTTTAAGTGGGGGGAGCATTTTTTCGAGTTAAATAAAGCTTTTCTTGAAGCTTATCGAAACTCAAAGTCCCCTGAAGAAGTAATAGAAAAACAAAGAGAGTTACTAAAGGAAATATATAAATTAAATATTTAATCACGTAGTTTACAAGTTGCCACTAACCGTTCTTGGCTAAACTTATAACGGTGACTAGAATCATTGTAATATTTCACTCCACGCTGCGTCAAAGTTTAGGAAGTGACTTTATGTTAAGTAACGTTCTTAAAATAAGAGTGTCTCTTGGAACTGCAGCGTTACTCAAATTAACACGCATTAAGTTGTTGGCTTACCCGACAACCGCGTACCTCATGACGTATACATCGGGAAGATGTGTAGCGAATTGCGCGTTTTGCCCTCAGGCAAGAGAAAGCAAATCTGACTTAAAACTATTATCTAGAATATCTTGGCCTATCTATCCTTTTAATCAAGTTTGCGAAGCATTAGAAAACGGGAAGATGAGAAGGATTTGTATTCAAACTATAAATTACCCTGGTCTTTTTGAAGATCTTCAAATAATTCTCGATCAAATACGCAGAGCAGCGCCTCAAATACCAGTTTCGCTGCCAATACACCCAATAAGTGAAGAAAAAATGAAAGTTCTAAAGGATTTAGGAGTGGAGCGACTAAGTATACCTTTTGACGCTGCAACACCTCAAATATTCGATGAAATTAAGGGTAAACATGTGAGGGGGCCATACAGATGGGAGAACCATATGAAAGCTATAAAAAGAGCAATTAAAATATTTGGTGACGGTAAGGTTTCAACTCACCTCATCATCGGATTAGGTGAAACTGAGGAAGAGGCTGTCAACTTTATACAAGAGTTTTCTGATCTTAATGTTACTGTTGGACTTTTTGCCTTTACACCTATTACAGGAACAAAACTGGAAAAACTTCCTCCCCCTCCAATAGGTAAATATAGGAGAATACAGCTTGCAAGATACCTTATTCAGAATGAAATAGTAAGAAAAGAAGATATGAGTTTTGAGAAAGGGAAAATAGTAGGTTTCGGGCTGACCGACAGGGAATTGAACAAGATTATTGAGAGCGGCCAACCTTTTAGAACAAGCGGCTGCCCAAACTGCAACAGACCGTTTTACAACGAGTCTCCAAGAGGCCCCATCTACAATTACCCGTGGAAACCATCCAAAAAAGAGGTAGAAAAAATTAAGAAAGAACTAGATTCCCTGCGAACCCAAAGGCGAATAGAGGTTTAAACATGGAGATTGCTCAACATGACTTGAAATTTGAGGAAATAGAGAGTTTGCTTAAAGAAGCAGCTGAGAAAGAAGTATTTGACCACCTCGTAAATACAGCTGGGAAAATATCAGATAGAAATTTTCAGAGGACTGTACACTGCTATTTTCCCGGCGGAAAGTTTCCACCCGTATCAATAACTGGTACTTGGTGCGCTTTAAACTGCAAACATTGCGAAAAACACTATTTAAAACACATGATACCCGCACCAACACCATCAAAGCTTCTTGAAATCTGTTTAAAACTACATGAAAAAGGTGCAAGAGGAGTTCTAATAAGTGGAGGATACACAAAAAACGGGTATGTTCCACTTGAAAATTTTGTAGACGTATTGAAACAGGTGAAACGTGAAACAAATCTAATAATAAATGTTCACACCGGGCTAATACCATTAAAGTTAGCGGAAAAA
>JAUQZC010000016.1 GCA_030587435.1 Candidatus Baldrarchaeota archaeon
GATGAGGGGGTTTTGCGCCTATGTAACCGTGAACAACTTCATTCTCGGTTTTTATTACTACTTCTTGGGAGTAGAGTACTCGTGGATCTATGCCTCCCAGTACGTGGAATCTGAGAAAACCATTCTTATCTATATGTGTTATTAAAAGTGCGACTTCATCCATATGCGCTGCTAACATAATTTTTGGATCAGTGCCTTTATGTACCGCTATAACATTTCCAAGGTTGTCCACATAAACTTCATCAGTTATCTTCTCCAACTCTTTTATCATTATTTGGCGAACCTCGTCTTCGTAGCCTGGTGGACCATAGGCTTCTGATAATTTTCTTAGGAGATCAATAAGTTCGTGATTCATTTTCTTCCTCCCGAGTTGCAGTTTTTAACACGATAGTGTTACTATTTATAGGATTTTAGGAATATGTTGTTTATGGTAATTTTAGATTGTAGAAATTTGCTTTTCTGATAAGATTTTGTCGTCAGTAGTGTTTATATTTGGGTTTGTGGAAGTAATTGGTGTTTAAAATGTAAGCTTTAGTTATAGAGTTTTGAGGAGAATTCATGAAAGATTAAGGCTGTGTTGTTTGATCTTCACGGAACACTTATGTATGTTGAAGATGAGGCTTCTGATGAAGAGGCTTCCGATTTTTTAGTCGCGGCTACGAAATTTCTCCACAGCAGTTGAAAGCAGCATGGCATTTTGTAGCTATGGTGGATTATCCTAAATACGGTTATGCAGATTTAGATTCCTTTTTAATGCAAATGTTTTGGAGGCTGGGTATTGAGGTTGATAAGGAAACATTCAGAGGGTTCAAAGAATTATGTAAGAAACGTAGGCAGAAATTGTACCCTGAAGTCGAGGAAGTTCTTAGCAAGGTAAAGGATTATGGTCTTAAAACTGCTATTGTCACCACGATTGCTCACTTCTTCTTTAAAGAAACTTTAAGGCCTATTGAAAAGTATTTTGACTTTATTTGCACTGGGTATGAGGCTGGATGCGATAAGTCAAATCCTAAAATATACATAAAGGTATTGGACGTTTTAAACGTTAAACCTGAAGAAGCTGTTGTTATTGGCGATAGTCTTCAATATGATGTTCTGCTTCCTAAAAAACTTGGCATGCATGCAATACTACTAGATAGGAAGGGAGGAAAACGGAAACAAGCCTCGAATGTTGTTGCAAAAGATTTGAGAGAAGCAATAGAAATGTTGTTAAATCGTTTTAAATAGAATGTGGATAAGATTTTACCCATGTGTGATTGTGATTTTCAGAAATAGTTAATTTGGGTTATCCTAAATTTTGTGAGGGTAGAATCCTAATGTTTTAAAAGGATAATATGATATTATTTGAGGGGTGAGGTGTTATGGAGAATTGGCGTTTAATTGATTTAGGTATGGCTGAGCCTTATGTAGCTCAGTGTTTTTATGAGGCTGTGGCTCTCGCTGTCGATAGAGGTCTATCTCCGAGTACCATTATTTTGGTTCAGCCTTCAAGTCCCTATGTTTGTCTAGGGTATCATCAAGTTTTGGAAAAGGAAATTGATATTGAGTATTGTAGGGAACGTGGTTTGCCTATTATTAGGAGGTCTCAGGGCGGTGGTGCTGTCTACTTGAATAGCGATCAGATATTTTATCAGGTCGTTGCTAGTGAGGATAGTAAAGTTATTCCACGTAAGGTTGATGAGCTTTTTGAAAAGTTGCTGCAAGTTACTGTTTATGTTTATCGTGAACTTGGTCTTAACGCTGAGTTTAAGCCTTTAAATGATGTTATGGTTAATAATAGGAAGATTTCTGGTAATGGTGCGGGTAGGATTGGTAAAGCAATTATTCTTGTTGGCAATATTATTTTAGATTTAGACTATGACTCTATGGCTCGCGTATTGAAGATTCCAGACGAGAAGTTTAGGGATAAAATGGCTAAGAGCATGAGGGAGTGGGTTACTTCCATTAGAAGAGAACTAGGTTATATACCTCCTATAGATGAAATTAAGAAGCTTCTTGTAGAGGGATATGAGAAAATCTTAGGGATTAAACTTATTCCTTCTGAGCCAAGTGAAGATGAAATGAATATTTTTGAACGTGAGGTTAAGCCTAAGCATATGTCGTATGAATGGCTTCACATGCCTGAGTTAGCACACAAAGGTTTAACTGGTGATAGAGCTGTTAAAATTGCTGATGGCGTTAAAGTCATTGAAGTTGCTCATAAGGCTAAGAAGCTTATTAAGGTTACAGCTGAAGTCATTGGTGATAAGATTTTGGATATTATGATCACTGGAGACTTTTTCATGGTTCCTGAAGATGGAATCTCAAAGATCGAGACCGCATTGAAGGGTATAATACTTAACCGTGAGGAAATAGCAGAGAAAATTAAGGAAGTGTTTGATAAAAATAATATACAGTCTCCCGGTATTTCCGCTGAGGATTTTGCTGACGCGATTATGAGACTCAAAGAATACACCGAAAAATATCCTCCAGAGGTTCGTCCCTTCGCTGAACCGGAGAAGAAAGATTAACATTATTTTAACTTTAATTCTTATTATACAAAAACAGTTTACAGTTTATGTGCAGCTTTTAGTTCCCTTCTAAGTCTTATTTAATTTGTGTTATTAAGGTTTTGTAATCATCAGCAGTTAAACGGTTTTTAAGGCTTTCCACGACTTCTGCGGAATAGTACCCTTTATGTTTCACTTATCCGTTTTTTGCCTTGTTTCTTTTCACAGGACATGGGTAATTAGGTTAATTGGCTCTAGAGTTAATCGTTCAGTAATGTTTGTTTTAGTAGGTATTACTACATTTCGATGCATTTATAAGGGTGCGAACTAAATAAAATATCAGATGTTCGGAGTTGATTAAAGTGGATTTTTGTCCACATTGTGGAAATAAAATCGATGTTCCAGGTGCAAAATTTTGTCCGAAATGCGGACAGCCGCTAGCAGACGAACCTGCATCCCCACCACCTGTTCGCAGCGGTCTTTTGAACCCCTCAAGGAAGTATTACTTTGTTAAGGAAAAATACTGGGACTTAGGCTACGGAGATATATATGATGAACATGGAAGTATTATTGGCCGTATGCATCGTAGATTACTCTCTTTGAGAGCTTTAATAGAGCTTAGAGAAGCCGATAATCAAACAATGGTTGGTGCGGTTCATAGAAAGATTGTTGCGTTGCGTCCGACTTATGATATTAAGGATGCGAATGATAGGCTTGTTGGTAGGGTTGCTAAAAAGCTTTTGAGCTTCTTCCGACCGTCTTTGTGGCTTGAGGATGAAAATGGCAGAGAACTTTTGACTGCAAAGGGCAATTTATTTGGCTGGGATTTCAAAATATTCGACGATAAAAACAATTTGGTGGCTACCATTAGTAAAGCTGATAGACTCAGGGACATATTTCTTGGTGATGTTTTTGATTTTAGTGACAAGTACGCTGTCCATGTTGTTAAGGACGATGTAGATAGATTACAATTGCTTGGTTTTGTAATCGCAATAGACAACATAGTTCACGATAAAAGACGGCGATAATCAACAAATCTTTACCTATTTTATTTTAATTTTATACTTCGATTTGAAATTAGGAGGTTTTAACTGTTAGATGTAGTGTTTTACTGCTATCATTCGGATATGATCTCCTGCATCCTCAGCGGTGTCTATTGCAAATTCTATTAAGTTTATGAAGTCTCTAACTGTTAAGAGGGTTGGTGTGCTAAGTTCATCGCTAAGTTTGATGATTTCGCCTGAGATTTCATGATATCGGTCATCCATATCTGTCTCTAGTTTTTCAATTTCCTCCACTATTCTAAGCGCTTCTTCAACATTTATTCTTAAAGCTTCGATTGCC
>JAUQZC010000048.1 GCA_030587435.1 Candidatus Baldrarchaeota archaeon
TGTCTGTATGCTGTCTCTTAACATGGCAATATAAGCAATATGAAGGAGATCTAGTGCTCTCAGCTTTAATCTTTCAGCTAACATCATTGACATTAAATATTCAAAAGGCATTCTTATCTTCTGTTTCCTAAAGTGAGTTGTTACAAGATAATTTTTCGATACAAGTTTTAAATTACAGTCTTCTACAATAAAATGAACCAACGTATCTACTGAAATACTTTCAACCTCTTGAGGAAAAACCATATTAGGATATAATCTCGAGATAACAAAATACAACTCAAACAATGTTATTGGAGAAATAAAAAACTCAAACTTTCCGCTACTTAACAATTTATCAGAAACTTCATGCAATGGATCTGCAGGCTTATATCTAGCTATTATAACATTAGTATCCAAATATAAAGCGTTAAACCTACTCACCTCTACCCTCCCTCACCAATTCAACAGCAGTCTTCTCATGAACTATAATAAACGGAATCTCACCCTTCTCCCTCTTGGACTTAAATATTTTTAAAACATCTTCTTGAACTCCTAATTCGAATCTCTTAGCTAACCTAGCTCCCTGAACTACAGACTCCAATAACTCTTCAATAAGAGCCCTCAACGTAACACCCTCTTCAACAGCCAAAATCTTCGCAGCCTTCCAAAGATCTTCTCTAATCCTAATACTAGTAACCTTATCCTTCATAAAAACACCAACATTAAATACTACATGTAGTATTTAAATATATCCATCAATATTACAAACATCATCCATCCACTCAAGAAATCTTGAACCAAGCCGACAAATAATGTCCAAGGATAGTGGAGATGAATCTAACAGCCTTTCTATTTTCATTTAATGGTAATTACGTCTCTATCCAAGGTTTTCCGACACCAACATATATTATATTCGATGGAATATCTTTAAGTTCAATAATATCCCTAGCATCAACCACCGCTATCCTATCCTTGCCACTTAACCTTCTTACATCATTAAAATCTATCTTTTTAAACTCCGGATGATCTGTAGCCACAATCACAACGTCCGCTCCTTCCAATACATCTTCAAAACTCGATGCAACCTCAAAACCAAAACCAGAAAGTAAAGAGGGCTTTACATAAGGATCAAAAACCTTAACTTTATATCCCTTCTCTACCAACATCTTTGCAACATCTAAAGAAGGAGAATTTCTTAAATCACTACTACCACCACGAAAAGAAGCCCCTAAAACAGCTATAACAGGTATATCAAAATTTAATCTTTCTAACACATTCCTAACAAGTTCAACAATGTCTTTAGGCCTTTTTTCATTAATTCTTCTTGCCAACGACGTTAACTTAAGGTCAAGACCGAAACTCTTTGCAATCCAAGTCAATAAACGTGGATAAACAGGTATGCATATTCCTCCAACCCCAGGCCCCGGCTTATGAAGATGTGAATACGGTTGACTATTAGCCGCTAACCTAACTTCCTCAAAATCTACCCCCAGAACTCTGGCAAGATCAGCTAACTCATTAGCAAGCGCAATATTAACATCACGATAAACACCTTCAACAAGCTTCTCAAACTCTGCAACAGTTGCATTTGACACTTTGATCACTCCTTTCCTAGCAATTTTCAAATACAGTTCGGTTACAATTTCCGTCGACTTAGGACTAACACCACCCACAATTTTCGGATAAGATTCCTCAACGTCGCGAACAACATGTTCAACCATAACCCTCTCAGGAGAATGCGCAAGGTAAAAATCTTCATCAACCTTTAACCCACTTATAGACTCTAACACAGGTCTTATTCTATTCGCAGTAGTTCCAGGTGGAAGACTAGTCTCAACAATAACAACATCACCTTTCTTAAGTCCTCTAGCAATCTTAATAACAACATCATCAATAGCTGAAAAATCCGGTTCACCCCCATTTATGAGTAAAGGTACGGCTACAATCTTTATCCTGCTCAGTTTAGATGCTTCAACACCATCGGTAGTACCGGAGAAACAGTTTTTCTTAACAGCCTCCGAAATAGTTTTAACAACCAGTGGATCAGGATGCTCAACAACACCTCGGTTAATCTCCTCAATCTTATTAACATCCACGTCTACACCAATAACATTATAGCCAGCTCTAATCCAAACAGCGCAAATACCTAAACCGACACCACCAAGACCATAAACTGCTATTCTATCTGGATTCAAAGCTTCAACCTCGCTAAAACTATAATATTCAAAGGAAATTTAAACATATATCCCATAATATGAGCACAGACAAAATATTTTAAAATACGGTAATGAAATAACACTAATTAAACTTATGGTTTCGCATAATTTATTAAAGACAGTGTAATTTTAAATTGCGGTAAATTCTTTTACAACTGTATAACTTTGTTCAAATTTTACTAATCAACTATTTTTTCTAAGATTCCCTCTATTTTCTTCGCATAAGGTTTTAAAACACGTTTAAGGGGGCGGATACCACCAAAAATGATTTTGAGGTTATGAATGTCTTTCATAGTTAGAGCACCACTAACTAGAACAAGCAAGACATAAACACCAAGGCCTATAAGCCCTCCCAGAACCAGTTCAACGATGGGATAACTATTAATCCATTTTTGTAAGAGATATGCAACAAAACCAGCAGAAACACCAGATAATAAAATTTTAACAGAATATTCCCACTCTATGCTAAATCCAAATTTCTTCCTGACAAAAATAAGATTAGAAACTACCACCACAGTTGTAACCACAATATTTGTAATAATTAAGCCTACAATACCTAACAAAGGTATGATTAAAAGACTTACTGGAATTCCTACTGACAATCCGATGAGATTGGTAATTAGCACGATCTTAGTGAAGCCTTGCCCTGTTAATAGTGAACCAACATTAAGATAGCCAATCACGGTATAAAGATATATACTTGCTAAAAGTGTGAGATAGAGGGGGGCATCTGGAAAACCGCCGCCAAAGACTACAGAGTTTAAAGACTCCGAGAGTCCCATAATAAGCGCTGCAGTGGGAACGATTAGCAACGAAACATATTTTACAGATAATTTAAACACAGAGCCAAGCAATTTATTCTCCTTTATACCGTCAATTTTAGAGTACGCTGGGAACATAACAGCCGAAATGGGCAAAGTTAAAACTGGTAGTGGAGTCAGTAGTGTTGTTGCAGCGCCATAATTACCAAAGTCCCACTTACTACAGTATCTACCAGCTAAAAAGCTGTAGAACTGATTACCAAAGCCAGTAATCGTACGTGAAATCGCTAAAGGGAGACCGAAACCTAAAAGAATTCCAAGCGCGCTTCCCCAGCTTAATCCTCTATCTGCTACGAATGAGCCTTTAGAGTATTCTTTTTTATATTTTGAAATTTTCTTTGGGACAAATATGATCCCAAGGATTGCAGAGGCAAAATAACCTACTACATAGCCTATAATTGCCCCTAAAACACCATAACCTAGTAAGACTAAGAAAAGAGCCAGTCCACCTTTGATAGTTGAAAAAAGCACTAACATTGCTACATTATATTTCGTATCTTCAAGTCCTAAAAACACACTCCAAGCAACCCTATAAATTGCTTCAGCAAGTAAAACTAAAGATACTACCTTAATTAACGGAGCAACTTCAGGTTTTCGATAAAATACAGCAATAGGCATAGCTAAAATAGACGTAACAATAGCCAAAAGCGTACCAGTAAAAATAACAAAGAAGAGAGCTGAAACAATAAGCTTCCTAGCTTCATAAAGGTTGTTTTTTGCCTTAAACTCTGCAATGTATTTTGTTAATGCTGAAGGTACTCCCCAGTCACGGAAAACCATAATCATTGAAATAGGGACAAGTGCTAATCCATAAAGCCCGTACTGTTCCTCACCTAAAAATCGAATTACAAAAATAACTGTTACAAAGGATACTAGCGTAGAAATTATCCTACCTACAGCCAGAGTTGCTCCACTTTTCACCGTTATCCGCGCACTTCTCAAAACATCTTCATCCAAGGACAATCACCAAGGATGTCTTCTGAAATGCTTAAATTTTAAGTACAAAGTTTCTTAAGGAGAACATAACAGCCACAAAATATATATTTAGTTTTCGTAGTGTAAATGTCAACAATAAGTGCAGGAAGTATTTAAGAACAACAAAAATCACGTAACTCCTAAATCCATGGCAAAAACATTCTCAAAAACGCAATATATTTTTAATTTCTTCTATCGTACTTATGAAGTATTTAGCATCTGCTTTCGGGTTTCTTATAGCCACGCCCATTATACCAAGTTCTTTAGCTGTATCCATATCTCTTCTTCTATCAGCGACAAGCATGACGTTCTCTGGGGATACATTAAACGATCTTATTATCAATTTAATTTGTTCTTTGCGAATATATGAATCTTCTCTTGTAACTATGCTGTCAAAAACGTTTTTTAGCTTTAACTTTCTAATAATTGCATCAACAGCTTTTTTCCCCTGAAGTGTCACAAGTGCTAATTTGAATCCAAGATTTTTGAGATAAAGTAGAACGTCTTTTAGTTTAGGGTCAATCCATATACGCTCTACGGCTTCTAACTCATATCTATCAACTATTTCCAAAAGTTCTGGCACCTTTACCCTAGGTGACACCTTCAATACACCGTTTAGCAATGGTATAAAATGATCTGGAGATAAACCCGACTTTCTTGATAGCTCTTTTCTCAAGCGGTCGTAATCTATTGGCAGTTTTATCAGCGTTCCATCTAAATCGAATATTATTAGTTTTATTTTCATACACTTATTCACAAAATCCCCACCTTTTTGCCATTTGAGTCCACAAGCAATACACCTGCATCTAGATGTCTTATTAGCATGATATTTTCCGGGAAGATGTTCGTACCCAACGGTTTAGATACTAATTGATCTTCTATTCCAGATTTTACGTAAACATAAGGTATATTATATTTCCAGTCGAAATTGAAGGCTTTAATGATTGCATAAGACCATAAGCTTAGCGTTGTATGAGCTTTAACATTCACCTCCGTAACCTTGGGAATCCCATCGGCATCGTATTTCAAATCTAAGCAATAAAACCCAGAAGCATTTGGATCTAAACTTTTAACAACTTCTATCCCAAGTTTATCCACTCTTTCGTCCCTCACAATTCTTGCAACCGTCGGTGTACCAGTTATTCTCGAAGGCGACAGATTAGGAAAAATATAGTGCAACCGTTCCCTTGTAAAACTGGCATACAACTCACCTCTGAACCATAAACTGTCCCACGCAATGTCTCTTCCAGGGAGATACTCTTGAACTATAAACTCTTCAATATCAATTCCTCTAAGAGACCAAAGCTTAACCCAGTACTCAGCTTCCTCAACACTATAAATCGGAAGTGAAAGCCTTCCCCCCGCCCCTCGACGAGCCCTCAACCACAGAGGCCACCCATATTCTTTAGATAACTCCTCAACGGCTTCCCTACTATATAATCTAGTATCTGGAACATCTAGACCCGAGTTTTTAAGCTGAATACAGGTTGAATACTTATCTCTTGCGACTCTAACAACTTCAGGAGGCGGTATTAAAGTTCTTGCCCTTATTTTTTCCTTGTAATAACTTAGAACTTCAAGTTCCACTTCAGGTTGGGGATGAATGAACTCGATGTTTTCCTTATCAACGATCTCCCTAATAAGTTTTAAAAATGCGGGATCGCTATGTTTCGGGCTCCTATAACCTTTATCCACAGGACTCAACATGAGATAATATTCATTATAATCTGTCCCTACAACAAAAACATCTTCAGGTGCGGCTTTCAATGTTCTCACAAAGTTTATTCCACCAACGCCTCCAGCACCAGTAACAAGCACTCTCAACAATTTTTCCTCCAGAATTCATACAGCAAGAAAATCGCATCATAACTTTATTAAATATTTTACTGCTAAATTAGGTCTTCAGCCCTAAGATAATTGTAACAAGACCCCATAGTATACTCTTTTTCCCAAAGCCAGTCAATCAACCTAGAATATAGCCGACCACCTTTCATCCTAAAAGACTCCTGATGGAAAAGTATAGTTATAACTTTATATCCGCTTTTAACAAGTTTCTCAATTTTCGCCGTAATATACTTCCAAGCACTTTTTTCACTTAACATAAGCCTCCCGAAGACATCAGTATCCATAATGGCTATTGGGAGTTCCCATAGCCCTTCAGGAAGCTTCAAAAAAACCTTGGAATCCAAAGATTCGACTCTATATGAAGAATCATAAATTAGACCCAACTTTGAATACATACGAATAATGTCATTGTTAACCCTTAGGTAGTGAGCCCTAACTCCGTAAACCTTTAGCGAAAACTCCTCTTCCAAGAACTCTAAACTCATTTTAACGATTGAAAATGGTTGAATATTTCCAATAACGCTATGAAAACCTACTTCCCACCCTCCATCCCTTAAATACTTGATCTCATCCAACATTTTCTCTATAGGAAAGAGATTTACCGGAATGAAAAACGTACTTCTCAACTTATAAGCATCTTCAACCTCACAAATTCTATAAATATTATTATAGAGATTACTAACCCTAAAAAGGTGCTTTAAAATATCGGCCCTCGAAAACCTACTTCTCCTAGCAAAAACCTCTCGAGCAGACCTAAAAATAGTATCCACATCATGGGTTAAACATACATATACACTCATCTTTAACTCCCTACAACCTTTCTACTTAAGAGTTATCCTAAACAAACATAAAGAATGTAGCCTTAATAGGTTAGGCACTTCTTATTCACACCATTCTATGATTTTGTGGTAGAAGTCTGTGATGTCGCTGGGTTTCCAGTCTGTCTCTATATTAAGCGAGTAAAATGCATGATCACTATGATTACCTGTGCCATCAGGCTCTGGTTTCATCCCATGATCCGAAACAACAATAAACACAGTATCTCCAGGAATCCGCCTCTTTATCTCAAGGGACAGAATTTCTAACGCTCTATAAACTCTTCTAAGCCTCTGGGGTCTTTTAGCGATATGTAGGTGTCCCATTAGGTCAGCTATGTCAAAGTATGCCATGAATAATTTCCATTCCCTGTGAAGGTTCTCAAAAACCTTTCTCTCCCTCAGCCTATGAACCTTCCATATCTCTCTTTCGTACTCTTTAAGACTTATTGATAGTGCTTTGCTTAGTCTTCGGTGTAGTTCTGTGTTGTCGCTGTATGTTGGAACATAAACATCAATGGATGGCTTAACTACATCGAAAATAGTTCTAGCATTCAAATCCCTCTTATTAACAACCCTAGGACCCAAACCAATCTTATAAAGTAACTTTCTTTTCCCCTTAATGTGTCTAATGAGAGGAAGTTTCCTAATACGATCTAATATTTTTCCGTAGGTCCATATGGTTTTAATTTTATGTTTTTGAGGAGGAAGACCAGTAATAAAAGAAGCCCAAACAATAGGAGTATAAGGCACAACTTCTTCAGGAGTTCCTTCTGCCCAAGAAGGTTTAGATTTAATGCAGTATTCTTTTCGGAGTTTTATTTTTCCGAAGCTTTTTTGCATTAAATTTTTTAAATTCCATTTTTTGACCAAATCGTACTCCAAGCCATCCAAAGCTAAGACAAAAACCCTACCCAATCTACTTCCCCACCATCTCAACGTTTTTCATGACTTTGCACCCTTTCTAAAGAAATGAAATATAATGATATTCGCCTTAACACTTTTTTACTAGTCAACATATTTCTGAGCAGTTCTAAACTAGTTAGAAGCGTATAACAGCGTCTATGAAAGTTTAATTGACTTTCATTTTGCAATACCTAAGCATTTTAAGACGTGCAACCTTAATTTCCTATGTACGTAATCTATGTTTTTACTTGTATCAAATATGGCATAATTTTTCTCTTTTGCAAGCTTTTTAAATTCTTCTTTTGCTTTCTTATGATACCAGGCTGGATGTTGAAACCTACGTTTGAGAACTACCTCTAAAGGCACGTCTAAAATTGCTCCATGTCTAGGCATCAATCGTTTATATATCCATTCTAATCCGTCAATTGGGTAACCGAGCAGTTTATGCCTTAAAATGTAATCAAAAAAGTACCTGTCTGCCACTACGATTCTTTTTCCTTTAATTCTTTCAATCCACACCTTAGTGGTTATATAAAGTAAATTATCCAGCAAAAGTACATATGGTCTTAGCCTTGAAAGGAAGCTTCTTTTAACACGTCGCCTATGAGCCAAACTATAATCAATACCTCTAACAGCTTTCCCTCCATGCGCCGCTTTAGATAAAAGCGACAGAATAGGATTTCTAAAGAGATGTAGAGAAGTAGCAGGTATGTTATGCTTATTCAACCACTTCGCTAAAAGCCTAGAATGCGTACTCTTGCCAGCACCATCAGTTCCGCCCAAATAAAAAACTTGGAACCGGAAAAAGTTTCTGATATACTCATCGTTTAGAAAACATCCCCCAAATAAAAGTAACACGCCCAGAAATGTACAGAGCGTTATTAGAATGTCAGACTTTAAAATGTAGAACACATGTATAGTAAGTAAAATGAGCAAACCAAAAATCATTGCCGTAAATCTTAACAAGTCAGCCCTACTACTCTTTTTCCACGGGTAACCTCTATAAACAAGAGAAAAAAGAAAAATACCCGCAGCCACAAGATTAACCAAGGGCAAACATAGCCATGAACACTCCGACCCAAGTTTGACATATACAATGGGGAAAAACAATGTCTGAAAATCTGTTGTAAGCCAATCTAAAAAGAAGTGCAGAAGCAAACCAAAAACCAGCCATGATTCTCTAACAATAATTGAAAGAACAGCAAATGCAAATATATTGTGAAGGAAGCATTGACGAAGATATAAATAATCTAAGTCAGGAAAAAAGACGCCAAATGCAAACCACCATAACTTCTTTCTATCAACCTTCTTCCATAAAAACTGACAAATAATCAGACCAATTAACACCTGCACCATAGTATCCAAGCCATTTCACCCATCTAAACGTTTCCAACAATATCCAATGTATGTACATGTTAATGAGTTTCCTCTATAAATTTTTCTTCAATTTCTATCGTGTGTTTTCCAAATGATCATTAAAAATCCCATGTATTAGTTCTTGAATAAATCAGCAAGCTCTCTTACATTAGGCATATTAACTTCCAAAACCCAAAAAGGAAATAGTAACTAGGTACTACACTTTACCTAAAACATCAAGCATTTCTGGGTCTTCTATTTTCAGGAAACAAGCTTTAAATATTCTTCTATAATTTTAATTATTTTTTCTTGAAATTTTTCTTCTGAAAAATCTTGTGACCTTTTCTGAATTTTCTTTCTCATGCTGGATAAATCCATTTTTGTCAGTTCATTTATTTTTTTGCAGCATTCCTTTACATTGCCGTATGCAAAGCCGTACTTTCCTTGATCTACTATGTCTAGCCATGGGCCTCCTGAACGATGCACAAGTGGAACACATCCAGCGCTCATTGCCTCAACGACGCTTATCCCGAAATGTTCACCAGCCATTAAATGTAGATATATTGATGCTCTTGCGTATAGTTCTTTAAGTTCTTCCAAAGGAATGTTCCTAAGAAGTTTTACGTTTTTACATCCATATTTTTCTACGAGACTTTTAACTTTCTGGTAATATGGTTCTGCTTTTAAAGAAACTGAACCTACAACAACAAATTCTGCGTCTTTACATTCTTTTGCTATTAATGGAATTAGCTCGTATCTTTTCTCAGGAGTATATCTACCAACGGATAGAACAAGATTATTCTCTTTTTTATCGAGATTTGTGCGAAAGAATTCTACATCGACAGGAGGATAAATAATAAACGAATTTCTTCGCAAATATTTTCTGATAGCTCGCGCAGAATATTTAGAATTTGTTAATATTAAACTGTTTTTCAAAAACATTTTCAAAAGTGTTTTCTGCATCACTTCGTAAGGCGCAAAATAAGATCTCCAAAAGATGTTTTGCCGATACTTGACATAAACTTCCGGCTTCTCATATTTTAACGCTATTACGGGGTAATGCATATAGGTTATATCTGCAAATCCAAAGATCATGTCACCATGTGTATTTATGATTATATCCACGGATCTCTTAAGTGCAGGAGTTAGAAAACCCGTTAAGAGTCGCTGATAAATGCCAAACATCCTAAGCCTAAAAGGCAAAAAAGAAACCTCTTCAACGTCCACTCTACACCCAAGTCTTTTCTCAACGACGTCCCATTCAGTTTTTTCGGTAGTAGCTAAAACGACATCAAAACCCTTATTCTTTAAAGCTTTAATCAAACTCAAACAAACTCTTTCACCACCACCAGTACTATTTAATGAATGATGAATAACACCTATCCTCATTGATCGTCCCTCATTTGACATATCAACATAGCACGTTTTTAAAATTTCATGAACACCATTCTATGATTTTGTGGTAGAAGTCTGTGATGTCGCTGGGTTTCCAGTCTGTCTCTATATTAAGCGAGTAAAATGCATGATCACTATGATTACCTGTGCCATCAGGCTCTGGTTTCATCCCATGATCCGAAACAACAATAAACACAGTATCCTCAGGGGTTTGTTTTTTTATTTTGAAAGTAAGCATGTCTAGTCTTTTATAAACTCTTCTAAGCCTCTGGGGTCTTTTAGCGATATGTAGGTGTCCCATTAGGTCAGCTATGTCAAAGTATGCCATGAATAATTTCCATTCCCTGTGAAGGTTCTCAAAAACCTTTCTCTCCCTCAGCCTATGGACTTCCCATATTTCTTTCTCGTATTCTTTAATGCTTGTTAGTAATGCTTTGCTTAGTCTTCGGTGTAGTTCTGTGTTGTCGCTGTATGTTGGAACATAAACATCAATGGATGGCTTAACTACATCGAAAATAGTTCTAGCATTCAAATCCCTCTTATTAACAACCCTAGGACCCAAACCAATCTTATAAAGTAACTTTCTTTTCCCCTTAATGTCTCTGATAATGGGAAGCCTTCTAATGAAATCTAATATTTTTCCGTAGGTCCATATGGTTTTAATTTTATGTTTTTGAGGAGGAAGACCAGTAATAAAAGAAGCCCAAACAATAGGAGTATAAGGCACATTCGCCCCAGACTCATGCTCAGCACGCAAAGATCTTGGTTTAATGCAGTATTCTTTTCGGAGTTTTATTTTTCCGAAGCTTTTTTGCATTAAATTTTTTAAATTCCATTTTTTGACCAAATCGTACTCCAAGCCATCCAAAGCTAAGACAAAAACCCTACCCAATCTACTTCCTCCGTATTCTTAATACAATTTATCTGTCCAACTTTCCTTTAAACTCTTTTGAGGAGAAAGTGAGATATCATCTATATAGCTCTGTAGAATTCTTCCTAAATATATTTATCTGTTATCTGTTTCTTAATTACGGTGAAAAGTAAGTAGTCATTAAAAGTAATCAATTAAACGAAAATCGCTAACGAAAAACAATTTAAAAATATTTTATTGCTAAGATCTTCGAGTCTCCCTACAAGATCTTCGATCAAACCTAAAGTAAAATATATGAATAGCTTCGAAAGTGAATATTTTCAATGTTATCATCTATTCAGTAAGATAGTAATAGTTACTGGATAGTAAAATAAATGGCTTGGTTGCAGATCAGTTAAAATATTTGAACATTTAGCGCATATCTTCAATTCTTTTCGGCAATTTTAATGGTAAAGGTTTCCCAATTGCTATATATAGAAACTCTCCATCACTTTCTGGTATCTTATTATCAAGTATTCTTCTCGTGTCAATAATTATAATAGGTTTTTTCATAAGACTTCGAAGCTTTTCAATCTCTATTTTCTTAAATTCATCCCAGTCAGTAACAATAATAACAACATCACTATCTTTGATACATTCGTACATTGATGGAGCATAAAATACTCTGTCCTTCAAAACAGTCTTGGCATTTTTCATGGCTAAAGGATCATAAACCTTAACCTTAGCGTTTCTTTCAAGAAGATGATCAATAATTTTAATGGCCGGTGATTCACGAATATCATCTATACCAGCCTTAAAAGCAAGACCAAGAATAGCCACAACTCTATCACTCAAATCTCCAAGCAGCATTTCAACAATCTCTACAACATGTCTAATCTGAGCTTCATTAACCTCATAAATAGCTTTAAAAAGGATCGAATCCAAACCAAGTTTCTCGCTGACAGTTATTAAAGCTCTAAGATCCTTTGGAAGACATATGCCTCCAAAGCCTGGCCCAGCCTTAAGATACTGTGCACCAATCCTCGGATCTAATCCCATGCCGTGAGCAACAATATCCACGTTAGCTCCAGGAAGCAATTCGCACAACCTAGCAATAGTATTAATAAAACTTACTCTCATAGCCAGAAAAGCATTGCTAGCATACTTAATCAACTCAGCATTAACGGGGGT
>JAUQZC010000118.1 GCA_030587435.1 Candidatus Baldrarchaeota archaeon
TCAGGCGGATGGAGGACCTCATGTAGCGAACACTAAGGAAATAGGTACAATAAAGTTCCTTAAAGCTAAAAATGTTGGAAAAGGCAGAAAAAGAATATATTATACTGTGGAATAACCATTAAATTTATCTTGGTAACCTAAAATGCAACGTTAATAGGTTTGAAGACCGTCTTTATGTTAAATGACCTGGGGGATTTGTTTGAAGCTTTTAATGTTTCATGCGAAGGAGTTCTGGTATAAAACGTCTCGGAAAAATATTCCCATGGCTGAAGACGTAGAGAAAGAAGAAAGTTTTTCCAATGTTTCACTTATTTTTATTCACGCTGAGGAAAAGGATGAGTTAGAGAGGGATAAAGTTCTTAGGAAGGCTTTGAAAAACATTTTATGGCATGCAAGGAAATGTGGTGCTGATAAGGTAGTTCTTCATTCTTTTGCTCATTTATCTTCCAGTAAGTCTTCCCCTGAATTTGCATATGAAGCAATAAAATGGCTAGAAAGCAAAATTGCCAGTAAGGGTGTACCTGTTTTCATTACTCCTTTCGGCTACTTCCTAGAGTTCAAACTACATGTTGGAGGAGAATCAATAGCAAGAGTATATAAGGAACTTTAGTATCTCCTCTACTTAGGTGGAAATTTTGCTTCCAAATGTAAGAAATATTTATGAATCAGTGTGCACGCGGAAGAATATGGCACATTCTACTTTAATTTGACAGTGCTGGTTATTTGAACGGTAAGTTTTTAAGATAGGTGGAGATAGATGGATGTGTGGTGAGTCATGAGTGAGAGTGTTTTAGAAAAGGTTAAGGAGATTGATAGGAAAATTGATGAGTTTTTTGATTTCCTAGAAGATGTTTTTCTAACATATGAAGAATACTTGTTAGTTAAGGATACGGATAAAATAGTTAAAGAAAAAAAGTTTGATAAGTTGGTTCCCCTAGATGACGTTTAAAATTTTTCTTCATAAAAACGCTGACAAATTTCAAAGAAACTCGATGAAAAACCAAAAAGCATCTTATCGAGCTTTTGAGAAAATTAAAAGGTTATCCAAACATAGAGTTAGATGTACTGGTTCCATCCGATATGAGTATAGAGGAAGCCCATGAGATAGTACATCAAGTTGAAAATAGAATAATGCAAGAAATACCAGATATTAAAGATGTAACAATTCATATAGAACCTATTAAGGATAGCAAGACCAAAGATAAGTAAACCTTGGTATTTAGATGACTGCAAGTTAAATGTAATGGTGTTTTTTCAGATATCGTATTACATCGTTGTCTGTTAAATCTCTCCAATTTACATATGCGTCAGCAACCGCAAAGTAAGGTATTTCACTTCTAATGTTTAAACAATATATGGCGTGCACATGTTTTGATAAAAGCGATATGGCTCCGCGAGACGCTGTGGGAACAGCAATCATAATATTTCTAGGCTTATTTTTTAAGAATTTTACAGCGGCAAGCATGGTAAAGCCAGTAGCTAGTCCGTCGTCTACTAAAATCACATTTTTATTAGTTACATCCACCTTTTCCCTGTTCCCCAAGAACCTTTGCTCTCTTCTTTTAATTTCTTCCAGAACTTTTTTAGCAAGATCTTTAATCTCCTCGGCTTCTAAACCAAGATATTTAACCACGTTTTCATCCAGGAATATTTCCCCGTTTGATGTGATGGCTCCGAAGCCTGCTTCTGGATTCCATGGCACTGGGATTTTCCTTACAATTATTAGGTCAAATTCTGCTTGAAGTTGTTTAGCAAGAATACAACCTATCGGTACTCCCCCTCTCGGTATTGCTAAGACAACTAGATTCTCTTTTTCTTCTAATCTTTCCTTTAGAAATTTTGATAGAAGACGTCCAGCATGTTCTCTATCTTTAAATACGTGAAATTTATTTCGTAACGTTGAATCTTCAATAACAGTCAAGAAACCACCTCTACTATTTAACTTCTTTTAAAACTTAAGAATGTATAGCCTTATGATCTCTGAGGTCGAGAAAGTTCTGCTATGAGCAGCCGTTAAGGGCTAGAGGTGTGTAAAAAGTCATTGCAACGATGTAACGGTTTTAGTTTGAAGTCATGCGACGAAAAGCGGATTGTATCAGGGATGTTGAGTACCTTGGTATGAATATTTAAAAGCTTGAACTTTTCACTTTTTTATCTATGTGCAGGGTTGTTAGTGTTTTGTGATAAATTTATATAACGTTGTTATAAATTTTTCATACCTAAAAGGGGGTAAAAATGAAGAAGATAGTGTACCTTGATAATGAAAGAACAACCATAGTTGCTAAAGAAGTAATAGAAGCTATGATACCTTACATGAATGAATATTATGGTCATCCAGCATCACTGCACACATTAGGGCAACAAGCATACGATGCAATCGAGCAGAGCGCGGAGACCATAGCTGAAACAATAAACGCAAAACCTGATGAAATTGTTTTCACCTCTTGTGGAACGGAAGCAAACGATCTAGCAATTAGAGGAATTGCTTACGCAAATAGGAACCGGGGAAATCATATAATTACTACAAGGATTGAACACCCATCTATTATGAGAATAACCGAGGAACTAGCTAAACAAGGATTCAAAATAGATTATCTTGAAGTAGATAGAGAAGGATTCATAGACATGGAGCAGCTTGAAAATTTATTGACAGATAAAACCATACTGGTTAGCATTATGCACGTTAACCATGAAATTGGGACCATTGAACCAATAAAGGAAGTTGGTAAATTATTAAAAGAAAAGAAACAGAAAATCTATTTCCACGTTGACGCTCAGTCCTCATATACAAAAATTCCAATAGATGTTCAAGACTTTAACATCGATCTCTTAACTTTGAGCTCTCATAAGATTCATGGGCCAAAAGGCGTGGGAGCACTATATATTAGACAAGGAACAAAAATAGAGCCAGTACTTAAGGGGTA
>JAUQZC010000178.1 GCA_030587435.1 Candidatus Baldrarchaeota archaeon
GAGATTAAAGCCGGGAAAGGCTGTTAGGCTTGCTAATCCAGTTTCCACCGAATATTCTATTTGCAGGGAGTGGCTTTTACCGGGCTTAATGAAGAACTTAAGCGAGAACAAGCATGAAAGCTATCCTCAACGCCTATTTGAAGTTTCAGATGTGATAAGGGTTGATTTAAGAAAAGAAACGAGGAGTAAACGTGAGTTGCATTTGGCGGCAGTTTCGGCGCATGCGGAGGCAAATTATACTGAGATGCGTTCAATATTGGATGCTTTATTTGCTAATTTGGGACTGAAGGATTGGTTTGTTAGGGAGGGTAGGCATCCGAGCTTCTTAGAGGGAAGGACAGCTAAGGTTTATGTTGAAGGCAGATATGTTGGTGTTTTAGGTGAGATACATCCGGAGGTTTTGGAGAATTTTGATCTGGAGAATCCTGTTGTTGCACTTGAGTTAAATGTTGAAAGATGTTTTAGGTAGTTTTGGGTTTAATCCTTATTAGTGGGTTGGTGTATAATACACGTAATGTTATTTGAGTTTGGAGTCGGAATTTAGATATGTCTAGGCGTAGAAAGAGTCGTGTTGAAGTTATTAGGGATGTTTTGAAAGAGGCTGGGAACGGCGCAAACAAGACTAGGATTATGTACGGTTCAAATTTGAATTTTGCCTGTTTTAATCGTTACTTTAAGGAGTTGATTGAGAAGGGTTTAATTGTTGAGGCTGAATCCAATCCAGATGGAACTAAAATTTATAAGACGAGTGAGAAAGGGCTGCAGCTCTTAGAGGTCCTGGAAAAGGCTGATGAGCTAATTTAGCTTTTTATTGCTATTTCCTTTATTTTCTTCCATTAGTCTAGATTTAATAATGCTATATGTTTCTTCTAGTTTGTAGACGGTTTGGGTATCTGACGGTGAAATTTGGAATAACAGCCTAGACGATGCTAAGCCCCTACGAGGGCTTCATACATAAACATGAATAAAGTTTATGTTAAAGACAATTTCCTATATTGAATCGGCGATGAGGCTTCTATTGGCTTAGCCCCCTTCCCGCCGGCAATTCCATGCAGACGGACCCAACCGAGAAAGGCGCTAAACAGCGTCTAACGATGAAGGAGGGTTTACCCAGGCATGGAACACGGCGGGCGCGGGCGCAAGTTCCCACGTAAGAGAGAGCCTAGCCAAGGGGAGCGTTGGGCTCCACTGTGAGGCTGGGTGTTGGTTACGTGGGACACAATGCGCCCGCGAAAAACTATACGCGCTAGATTTTTAAATACTAAAATACATTATACTAGCATCGTGAAATTGCATATGGAAGAGCTAAAGAAAAAATTTATAGTAGAAGAGAAGTTGGACGAAAAAGTGGTGTCCGAGTGCATTGAGAAGATATTACCGTTTTGTAAGGTGTCAAAAAACGGGGAAGTTATTATCGAAAAGAAAAACATGACAGTTGCAGATAGAATTAAATTGGCATTAACTGCCCGATTTTTAGCTAATTACTTAGAAAGGGAAATATCTGCTGAAACAACTGCTAAAGAATTAAGTAGTTTCTTATACGTTCCTGAAAATCAGATTTCAGCAAGATTAAAAGAGCTAAAAGATTCTAAATTTGCAATTCGTGTGAAAAAGGGAGTTTATACAGTGAATCCCTTGCAAATTAGGAAATTTGTCCACGAAATAGAAACTAAATATGGGGCAAAGTAACAATGAAGCTAGACCAATATTTTCCCGAAGAAGAGTTATCAACCGCAAGAAATTTGATTTTTGAATTTTATGACAGGCTATTGTTGAACGATAATCTAAGTGATTTAGACGCTGTATTGTTAGCACTTTACATGTGCTGTAATAAAAATAAAAGAGCTGAAGTTAACTATAATGAAGTTAAAGATCTGTTTGCTTCTATGGGAAGAAAAGAAGACAATTTTAGAAAACGTTTACATGACGCTAAGAATGCTAATTTAGTAAATGAAAGAGAGGAAAGGGGAACGAAATTTCTCTCTTTAACAATCAAAGGCTTAAAAAGAGTTAAAGATTTACTGGGTCATGAAATTGGTGCAAGAACGTGGCTTATTGAGTCCGGAAAAGTATATAGTGGCAAGAAATTATTTCAGCAAATAGTGTTGTCCAATATTGGTTCGCAGCTCAAAATTTGTGATCCATACTGCGGAGTAAGACTACTCGATGTTCTTAGCGAAATAAAGGGTAAGTGTAAAGTATTTCTTTTAACACAGACAATTGTAGAAAAGAGAAAATTCCAAAGAGAATTAAAAGACTTCATAAAAGAACATCCAGAAATTGAAATTGAAGTTAGAATTTTTAATGAGAGAAAATTGCACGACAGATATATAATTTCAGATGGCAATTGCTGGGCAATAGGATCAAGTTTAAAGGATCTCGGAAATAAGGATACAATAATCACAAAATTAGGAAATGAAGTAAAGTATGCTTTAGAAGAAATATTTGAAAAAAGATGGAAAAACGCTACCCCCTCTTAGTTAGAACACATCTAAAGACATCCATGAATATCTGCGAAAAACATTATAAGGAATAAACCGCGAATATTTCTGATTCAAAATTGTATGGGTGATTTGAGTTGACTGTAAGAGTTGCAATAAACGGATTCGGCAGAATTGGAAGATTGTTCTTCAGAGCTGCTATCGAGAGAGGCGCTGACATAGACTTTGTAGCCGTAAACGACTTAACAGGAGCCGAAATGCTAGCGCATCTACTTAAGTACGACTCGGTGCATGGAAGGTTTCCAGGAACTGTTGAAGTTAAAAACGGAAATCTCGTTGTAAACGGAAAGGAAATAAAGGTTATTTCAGAGCCGGACCCAGCGAAGCTTCCATGGAGAGACTTGGACATTTATTTGGTAGCGGAATGCACAGGCAGATTCAGGGATCGTGAAAACGCATCAAAGCACTTGACAGCAGGCGCCAAAAAGGTTCTTATATCTGCTCCAGCTAAAAACCCGGACATCACAGTGGTTAAGGGTGTAAACCTCGACCAGTATGATCCGGAGAAACACACAATACTTTCAAACGCCTCATGC
>JAUQZC010000051.1 GCA_030587435.1 Candidatus Baldrarchaeota archaeon
AAGTTGCGATATACCGTATGCATCCATAAACATAAAACAAAACCATAACGCGCACTTTCTCATTTAAATCTACTTCAATAAGCTATTTTAACAGGAGTAAAAAAGTTAACAATAAAGGCGAAAAAAGGGGATCCAATGAAAGGATCATGATAATGCCCCAACATATCCCAATACCGAAATCTCAAAAATAAGAAAATGGCTCAAAATATCCGGTATTCCATCAAGGGACAGCGTAAGGATGTACTGCGTAAGGCGTTTCGGTATTAACACGCATTTGCTGCGATACGCTTTAATAACATACCTTGCGAGAAAGGGAGTATCACCGCAGCTAATAACACATTTCACAGGACACAGAAAAATGGACTTCATACTAAGATACACCGAGAAAATAACAGCAGAACAAGTCATATTAGAACTTATCTCTGAAGCTATGTAAAGCTTGTGATTACTGTTTTCTTCTAAAATAAATGGGTTAAAATTTTGAGCTACTTGGGATTGTTTGCTGTTTTACGCGCCCATATCATGCTGGATGTGAAGTTTATTGCGATTATCGAGATTATTAGTATCCAAAACCAGAAGGACGATTTGTAGAATATTGTTAGAGCAAAAAACGTAAGACATAAAGGTATTCCTATAGCTGCTTGTATAAGAAACAGTCTATCTTCAAATTTATTTTCTCTTTCTTTTCCCATGTTTCTTCCCCCTTCTTTTCTCCTCTTGATAAGCTCCAACAACACTCCAAACCATCAATACAACCGCAAGAACAATCAAAGCAACAACAAGAGAAGTTGAGAAAGTAGACGCAAGCAACTCGTCGACACCGTAAAATGCAGCAGCATAATTTCCGAAAACAGAAAACAACAACATAAATGTTGCTGCCCAAATAAACAGTGCAGGTTTACGGCCTATTTGGATCCTTGGATTACCTAAAATTGTAATGAAGAAACCGAAGAGAATTGAAAAAGCTGTAAGCGTAAAGCCCATTACGAGAAGAGGATTATATATCTGTGGAGGTTTAAAATAAGATATTACAACTGCAATTCCTAATAAACCAAGAAATAGAAGATAACCAGCAGCAACATACACTCCTTTGCCCATAGTCACCCCACTCCTATTATATAGTAACATTATTAAATTAATAAAAAACGTCTCGGAAACTTTACAAAACCTATGATTTGTTTTCATAGAGTTCAGCGTATATGAAACCGAGAGCCATAACAGTTCCAATAAATACGAAAAGCCAAATAGCTCCGTACGCTGTAATAAAGTAGAGGAAAACCAAGGCTAAGACAACAGATACCACCGACATCATTAAATCCCTATCTAGCACTTTTTCTCTCCTCCTTATACCGATCCCACTACATTATAACATAATTTAATATATTAATAAAGAAATCGCCTCCTGTCTTACGTAATAAGGCCCATATATGTACTGTCTTACGTAATGAGTTATGTTTCCCTAGGCGGAACTACTATAAAACTATTCATAATGGTACCTAACTCCTAGGATCCATTGAGCGTCTTACGAAAGTTATTTCTTTTTCGCTATTTTCTTTTTGAGTTTTCTAGTATTTCTGTTAGTGTTTTTTCTTTCTTTGTGTATGTCTTCGATTAGTTTTCTTTCTTTGTCTGTTCTGCTTCTTTTCAAGATTTTCTCTATCATATCTACCACTGTTAGTTTAGCAGATGCTTCAAAATCTAGGACGAAACGATATAGTAGTCCTCTGATCCAATAAAGTTGGCATAGTAGACATGTGTTGAAGTCTACGTCTTCCCTATAACATTTTGTCTTTCCGAAAGGACCCAGTTTACGAATTTTATCCAATGAGTTGAAAGATAAATAACTTACAAGGTGCATATTTCAATGGAAGCGTAATAGCATTCGCAGAACTGCTATTAGTATTATTATATAGTGATGAATATTATTCCCCATTTTCCTGAAACTTTCTGCAAATCCAAATAACCTCCTATTTTCTACAATTTACATTTATGAACAATCACATTCGAAAACTTTTTTAACCAATAAGGCAACCCCGCCACAATTAAGCCCCTAATAGAATTGTACAATATGAGTTCTCTGGTTTACTTTCTTCTAACTAGCTTATTTTAATATTCTCAGAAAGTTCATAAATGTGATTTCAAGCTAAAAATGTAGCTATGTAGCAGTGTTTATATGTTGATATTTGTTTATAGTTTTGGTGGTTTTGTTGAAGTATACAACTATTAGGGTTTCGGTTGAGGATAAAAAGAAGTTGGAGAGGATTGCACGTTTAATTCAGGCTAAAAGTTTGGTTCAAGCCTTAAGATTTGCTCTTGAAGTTGCAGAGAAAGAGTTAGGTAAATTTAAGGGAAATATTGAGCAGGTTCTTTCTTCATTAAAATATGCTAGGGATGTAGGTTCAACAAATGCTGAGAAAGTCGATGAATATCTTTATGGGGAGAATAGTTGACTGTTTTAATTGATACGGGAATATTTCGGTTTTTACAGCCTCGGAGATGTTCATCACGTGGATTCTCTTGCATTGATCGTACATGCTATTGAGGGTAGATGGGGGCGTCTTTATATAACTAATCATATTCTGGATGAAACACTTACACTACTTAAATACAGAATTTCACCTGAAACTGCAAAAGCTTTTCTGGACACGTTCATCGAAACCGTTCTTGTGCAAATAATATTTAGCGACAGAGAATTGGAAAATGAGAGTCTTAAAATCTTTAGAGAAAACATTACTAGGAAAGGACTAAGCTACACTGATGCTGTGAGCGTAGCGGTAATTAGGAATGTGAAGTTGTCGAGATTTTTAACTTACGATTTAAGATCGTTTCAAGGATTATTGAACAACATTATAGGTCCAAACTACTGGAATACTTTGGATAGAAGAGAAAAAGAAAAATATTGTTACTGGCAAAGAAATTTCAGCCTTAACGTCTTACATTATGTCATAAACCTTTTATTTAACGTTAAAATAGGAGCAAAGCATTGCTAAAGTAATTAGAATTGATAAATTACGTGAGATTGAAAGTTTTCCTCTGCATAAAAACTTGTTTTAACTCTTTCATTAATTCTTGGTGTAGTTCTCCGTAGCCTTTTACATGGGGTGTTTTCTTTGAAATTATCGTTTTTCTTTCGGTAATTGTGATTGATGTTTTTCTTTCAATGAATTCTATGTGGTTGCTTGTGTACGTGTCCATGTACATTGCTAGAAGGCCTCTTATAAAAGTGGACATGGCAACTTTTCGTGTGCGGAGTTTTTTAAGGAAATTGTACTGTTCTTTTGTGACGAATACATTTATTCTTACTAACTTATTGTTGTTCTCGACTGTGTCTTTTTCAAGGTTTCTAAAACATTCTGAGCAAGTTAACATTTAAAACACACCACTAAATTTACTTCAGTGCATGAATATTAAACTTTTGTCGGTTAAATGTGGTTTTAAAAGAAAAATAAGCCTGCATAGAGAGGTAACTTAAAGTAATATTTTAGATTAAATCAAATGATTAACGACGTTTTTAATGACTTCCCGCAGCAACTGCAAACATAAAATTAAGATCGAAGATAGAAAAGGGTTGTCTTCTCGTACAAACTATATTTTAATTCCCTAGAACAATTTTATAGTAAATTATGTAAAACTTTAAATCTAAAATGACATTGATATAATTAGACAGGATGAAAACAACGTAAAGGTAAAGAAAAAGGGTGAAAGGCTCCGCCAATATGTGAGTAGGTCTCCCCCTCCTCGCCACGCCAATACATGTGGCGAGAACTGTTTTTGACGGAGCCCATCAAACTTCACTTCGTATTTTACCGTAAGAGTAGTTGGAAATGCTTCTAAACTAAGTTAATCACGGTAAAGAGTTTTTAAACCTGTAATTTAAATTCTAGTAGGTTAGTGATTACAATTAATATAAAATAGAATTCCGGTGTTTTAAAACTTAAGAAGAAAATAAAAATTATTGTTTTTTAGGAGCAGTTCTCGTATATCTTAGTAGTACTATAATGGCGTTGACGATGACCACTATTAGCAGTAGAAGCGTTAAAAGCTTTGCTAAGAAAATGTACTCTGGAGGTATTGGAATAACTCTTAGGTATTTTAGGAAGTTTCCATAGTCTTCGGTTTCAAATATTTTAATATCGATGATTGGTATTTGGATTTCCTCCGTGAAGATGTTTGCTAGGATAAGCCAAGGTACAAATATCAGAGAAATTATTGAACTAACAACGTTGATTGTGTAGCTTTTCTTTTCGGTGTAGCTAATGTAGAAGAAGTGGCTAATGCTTAGAATGCCATCTGCAATAATGTAGAAAATGAGTACCAGTATAAATATTTGCATTAACCAGTTAAAGGGTAATGTAAACAAATAAATGTAGATTACGTAAGCTACTATGAAAGCTATTATACCGCCAATTAAGCTTGAACTCGCTGATGTTCCTATAGACTTTATTTTTGACTTACATCTTCTAACTTTTTCTTCAATCTTCTTTTCAAATGATTTAATTTTCTTTTCTTTCTCTTTTCTCCCGGTTTTCTTTTCTCCAAATATGTCTTTGAGGAAGCTGCGAAACATTTCTTTCAGGTCTGGGTTACTGGAAATAAACGACATGAAAACATATAGGAAAAGTATGGTTAACGCTATTGAAACCATCATGTTAACAAAGGTTGAAAGTATGTCGAACACTGTTACGAGACTACCAGCAGAGTAGACATAACATATAATTTTGATTGTGTAGCCTATTACTAGTAGCAAGCTAATCCAGAAAACCATTTGTATAAAGTATGGGTAGATGTCTTCGCTTACACCGAGTTCAAATCTGAGTTTTCTTTTCTCTCCACCTACAACATATCTGCTTGCGAGTTCTCTAGGATCACCTAAATCTTTAATTATCCTGTAGACATTTTTAACGGTTAAGCCGCCCATTTCCTCAGCTTTATCCATGATGTGGGTTCTTAATTCTTCAATTATGTCTTCGGCTGATTCTTCAGGTAAATAGCTTCTGACTTCTCTCAAATATTCTTCAACCAGTTCTAATGCTTCTTTTTCTTCTCCCAACTTATATCACCTCAAAACAGTATCGTATCAACAGCGTTAACAAGTTTTAACCAAAAGGCTTTCATCTGGTTCAAAACTTCTAGGCCTAAAGGTAAAATGTTATAGTATTTTCTTGCTTTCCCTTCTTTGAATCTCCATTCCCCTTTAATGTACCTTTTTTCCTCTAAGCGACGTAGGAGAGGATATAAGGTTCCTTCTTCGACGCTGAGTATACCGTCACTTAGCTTGGTGAGCATTTTTGAGATTTCATATCCGTACATTTCCTTAGTACTTAGCAGGGATAAGATACACATTTCAATGACCCCGCGTCTAATTTCCTTTTTCCATTTTTCAACTTCAAAGACTCCATCCATGAAATGCCTCCTATATACCTAGTAGTACTATGTACATAGAATCACTTAGTATTTATAAAAATATCGGAAAACACACTGAGCAAAACCGGATAGGGCGACAAAATTAGTAAAGAATTACACATCATTAAATTAACTCCTCTTAGTTTTCTTTCTCAGTCTTGGTATAAACATTGGGACATTTTTCCTATATTTTTCATATTCCTCACCAAATTCTCTTGTCAACTCCTTTTCCTCTTTCCACGATATAAGGTAAACAATTACAGCTATTAATGGAGTTGACAGTAAAGAGTAGAGAGATGATAGTAGAAATGAAATGCCTACGTGAGCAAGTAATCCGCCCAAGTATTGTGGATGCCTAACGACAGAATAAACACCTTTAGTAATGATTTTATCTGTTCTATGCGTTTCCGCAACCCTCAAGGTGACCTCTTTTACTCCACTAATACCAAACCAAGCACCCAACACAAAGAACGGAGCAAAAATTACCAGGTGAAGTAGAGGTACTTTTAAACCTACAGCTGGTAAACCTATCACTATGCTTTGAAGAATTGGAACGGTAAATCTAGGTTGAGGTGAAATCCATACTCCAATCCAAAAAAGGAAAAACAGCCAGCCAGAAATTATACCGCATATTTCTCCTATTCTCTTTCCTCTTTCTTTTCCATATTTTTCTTCAAGCTTTAAATGTTCCACTGATATAAAATGAACGGGAATTACCGCAATCATACCCATAATGCAAGTAAAAAACCAAATATACATCTTCTCCCATCACCATCTATTTCACTTCAGGACTACACTATGCATTGTAGAGAATATTAGAATTCACCGTGTTACAAACATGAAGGTTTCCACAGCAGATTTAAGAAGGGCAGCCGTCGTTTATGAAACTCTTAAAAATATAAAGAAGTACATTGATAGGTTAAGGCCTTTAGAGGGGAAAACAATTAAGATAGAAGTTCAAGTTCTTGCATTTGGGGACAAG
>JAUQZC010000063.1 GCA_030587435.1 Candidatus Baldrarchaeota archaeon
TACAATTACCAGGAAGGCTGGTAGAAAGCCTGTTATGAAGGTGGGTAGATTTCAAGTTATGGCTCTTCTTCAAGCAGCGAGATACTATCTTCTGACAGGAGATCTTGAAAAAGCAAAGTCTTTTGGTCTCAATAGAGCTATATTTTATGCTTGGGCTAAATATCACGGTAGAGATAGAATATTTAGAAGAAAAATAACAGGTGTAGAGAAACCGGTTGAACATGTTGTTGAAAAGGGTAGGAAACTCATTTATGTTGGTGATGAAGGATCTTTTATATCTGAGCGTGGATGGTTTATAATTGGAGACAAAGAACAACTGCCCAGCGACTACGATAAGGAAGTAGCTAGAAAAATAGACTCCGTGGTGCCCTACGACTTAGCTTGGAAAAAGGCGATAGAGTACTTGAAAAAATACCCTAAAAGTGTGCTGTTAAGTCAACGGAAATTTTACGAAGCATACAAAAAAGTTAGAGATATTTTCATAGACAAGATTGTTAAAGGAGAAGGTCTTGACTCAACTCTTTCATAACATTATTTTTCTGTTTTGGGCATTGGCGGCAATAAAGGTACTTTTGTAGGTATTATTTTTTTAGTTTCCTTTAGCGTTAGAAACATCAAGGCAGTTATTGTTCTTAAAATTACGCTTATTGATAGTACCGTGTTTAAAGCTTGTATTTCGCTTTGAAATGTTTGGAAGAACATGCCAAGATATCCACTAAATATCGAGCCTGCGAAGGTAGCTAAACCGAACAACGTATTGTAGGTTGCAAAATAGGTTCCACGTTCATGATCTTGTGAAAATCCAATATGTAGGCTGAAATAGCAACTATAGACAATCCATTGGATATACCGCCTATGAGATTTGCTAGATAAACGTAATACATATTTTGAGACAAAATGAATAGAAAGAGATACAGTGGAAGCACTATTCGTGACACTACTATTATTGGTTTTCTTCCAAATTTATCTACAAGTTTCCCGAGGTAAAATTGGCTTAAGGAAGCTGTAGCTCCAAAAATTATCGATGCAACAGCTATCTCAAATTTCGTGGCTTCCAGTTTCCTCACCATAACAACTGAGAAATAAGGCCACGACATACTCATAGCCATTCCAAAAAGGGCCTCTAAAGAGCAAAGTCTCCGAAAATACTTATTTTTAAGGGTTTCCTTTAAGGCTATTTTTAATCCCCGATAAACCGGTGTACCTCCATTCTCAACGGGTTCCTTAAACTTTAAAATGAGCAGTGACCCCAATATGCCGAAAACAGCAGCTGCCGTAAAAACAAATGTATACTGGGTTTCCAAAGTTTGTCCCAGAATCCATGTCATGACTATTCCAGCTATAGCTGTTGCAAAAACCTTCCAGCAAAAGCTATCGCATTTACTTTGCCTAAAACTTTTCCTCTAACTTTTTCAGGTATTATTTTACCTAGTAGAGCATTCCACGTAGGTGTTGAAGCAGAGAGTACGATAAAGTGAGCAGCAAGAAATAGTGCAAACAACATAGGATCTTTTGCTAAAAGAAACAAAAATATTAAAACACTTCCTGCAAAAACATCCCCAAAATATGAAGGGTTTTCGTTTAACCTTTTTATCTGAAAGTGCTCCCCATATTGGCTGTAATATTGTTGGAGCAGCATTACCGACGGAAGTTATTATACCCATTTCACTGTAAGTAGCTCCTATTTCAACTGCATATATGTTAAGGTAAGGCTGATATAAGCCTCCACTAAAAGCTATTAAACCTGCTGTAGCATATATTATCGGTGGAACATCGCTGTTTTTGCTGTTCTCTGTGTTCATTGTTCTTAATCCCCCCGCAACACAAGCAACAAACCATTAAGATTTAAACCTATCGACAACGGCTGGGATAATTCATCGGCTAACGTTTAAATGGAAACTTACTAGGTAAAATTTGCATGTTAAGAGTTTACAAACTCACTGATACGTCTTGCACTATTATTAATATGTTAACCAAATAAAAACAAACAATGTTAAATAATGTGTAAAAAATTTGTATGTAAAGTCATCGAGCTCATGGCTTAGCTACCCTTGTAAATCTTAAATGTAAAATAGAAAAATGGCGTTGGAGAGTGATTTTAGGTGAGTTTATTAACATTTCAAGCCTTAGTCGAAGAAGAGGAAATAAAGGAGAGATATGACTTAGTCATAGTCGGTGCTGGCCCCGCAGGATGTTCTGCAGCCATTTATGCTAGAAGATTCCAATTGGAAACCTTGATCGTCGCAAAGGAGCTGGGAGGGCTTATTGTTGACGCTGAAATTGTAGACAATTATCCAGGCTTACCAGAAATACCTGGAAGCGAATTAGGAAACAAGTTTTTAGAACACGCTAAAAAATATATGACAAATATTATTATGGAAGAAGTCGAAAGCATAGAAAAGAAAGAGTCAGGATTTCTTGTTAGAACTATGGATGAAAAAACAATCGAAGCTAAAGCAATCATATTAGCTACTGGTGAAAAACATAGAAAGTTAAATGTTCCAGGTGAAGAGGAATTTTTGGGAAGAGGAGTTAGCTACTGTGGTCTATGCGATGCACCCTTGTTCAAAGACCGTGTGGTTGCTGTTGTTGGCGGAGGTAATGTAGCTTTTTCAGACGCTCAACTTTTGGCTAAACATGCAAAAAAGGTTATTTTAATTCATAGAAGAAACTGGTTTAGAGCAGACCCAATAGAGGTTAAACGAGTGAAGGAAAACAGCAAAATAGAAATTTTAACACCGTACATAGTTAGAGAAATTAAAGGAGACATGAAAGTCGAGAAGCTACTTTTGGAAAAAACGAAGGAAGTAGGTGGAGAAGTTATTCCTACCGGAGAACTGAAAGAGATCGAAGTCGACGGTATCTTTGTGGATATAGGTTTAGTTCCAAACTCCGAATTAGCTAAAAAATCTGGCGTTGCGGTTGACGAAAGAGGCTACATTATTGTGGACGATTTCATGAGAACAAATGTTGAAGGAATATTTGCAGCAGGGGACGTAACGGATAAAGGGTCAAAGTTCAGACAGGTCGTCTTAGCTGCTGCGCAAGGAGCTATAGCAGCCATATCGGTCTACAACTACTTAAAATCCAAAGAATAACAAAATTTTATACTACGACTGCTAAGATTTCAATAAAAAGACTAAAGGTAACTATACCTTCTTATTTTTCTGTGCTTTCCTTTAACAGAACGTTTATTGGAATAATCTCCTTATACTTAGTTAAGTATTGGTTTTTCTTTCTTTTATTAACTAAGTGGAATTCAAATGGATGATACTCGGGTAATTTTGCCTTGTTTTCTATTTCTAAAATTATTTTCATCTTAGCAATATTTTTCTCGGGTATTTTTTCGGAGAAAATTAAAAGATCTATGTCACTAGAAGCCGTTATCCTTCTCTTTACTGCGCTTCCAAACACATATATTTCAGCATCCGGCAATACGTTGCTAATTGCTTTTGCAACTTTTTTTACCGCGTTTTTCCAGTTTCGAACAATATCAGCCCGTTTCATTAATATTTTCAAATAGCTTTTGGACAACGTTAAACACCTTCTCTGCAACCTTTATAGCTTCCTCAGCATCGTCCTTGTCAAACCGGTCAAACAAGTATCTGGAAGCAATATATGCATGTTCCAATAATCTTAACGTCAATCTGTTTTTCTTAGAGAATTCTAGTAACTCTTTGTCTTTGGTGGAGTCAAATAATATCGATATCAAGGTTCTTATTGAATGTGATCGAGGTATCTCTCCCGTGTGATGCAATAAAGCCGCCTTAAGGTAAAGTTGGACTGCTTGCTCGGCTAAAAAACATGCTAGATCGTAATCCCCTTTTAGAAGTCGATCTTTAGCAGCATCTAAAAAATTTTTTGCCCTTTGAACTAGAAGTTCAACCTCGTCCATACTACTCAAGAACTACCACCATAATCATTTTCCATTAAAAACCTAAGTAATAAATATTCGCCATACTATTTAAGCTAAATGTAAATTTATTAAATATTGTCTAACTCTATTATCAAGGGTTCTTGGGTAAGATAAATGAATTCATGATTTTTAAACTAAATACTTAAAATGGAGTCATTTTATATCATTCATCTGGTGAGTTTTATGGCCTTGGTATTAGATGACTCTGATAATGTTGCTGTTGCTTTAAGAGATTTAAAGCCAGGAGATGTTGTTAACGTGTTCCTAGGCGATATGATTAAGGTTGTTAAAATTAGAGATAAGGTCCCGAAAGGACATAAATTCGCTATTAAAAACATCAAGAAAGGTGAAAAAATATTAAAATATGGAGAAATCATCGGTATTGCTTCAAAAGACATTTTAGAGGGAGAACATGTACATGTTCATAACGTCATAAGCTATTATAAAGTTTCTACAGGATAGAAAAATAAAACATTCTGAAATAGGAATTTATTCATGTTTCACGTATTTATAAACTGCTACAAAACTTGCATTAAATTTTGAACACGAAAACAGCCAAAAACAAAAACCAATAGTTATTAGACACAGTTAAGACACAAAATTAAAACTTATGTTGACGCGCTGCTATTATTCCCTTGCAACAATGATATCTTTATATACTTGATATCTTTGTTGATTTGTTAGCGGTGATCAAAAATGGGTGTGTACATTCGCGGCGTTGATGAAAAAGTATATAGAGAATTTAAAGCAGAATCTGTTAGACGAGGATTGAAAATAGGGGAGGCAGTAACTGAAGCATTAAAAATATGGCTTAATAAGCATAGAAAAGAGGAAAATAACATAGATATGGCTCGAAAAATTAACAATGCTGCATATAGGATGATTAAAGGAAAACTATTAAGAGATCATCTTGGAAAATGGATAGCTATTGCAGATGGACGACTAATGGCAGTAGCAGACAGCTTAGAACAACTTTGCAAGGAAAACAAGGAAATCTTCGAAAAGTACGATCATGTCTTAGTGGATCAAGTTACGCCTGAGGAAAGGAGGATAATGAGGTGGAGAGGAAGATCTTTGAAGATCTACAGAGAAAAACATTGAAATGTTTTGAATATTTCAACAAAGCACCCATTATTGAATGCTTTTTAATAAATCCTTTAGGAGAAAAACAACCTGTAGATGAACCCCTCATAGTTGAGATAGATACGGGATATGACGGGCATGTACTTATTTCTGAGCATTTATATCATAAGTTAAAGCTTTTTAAGTTTGAACTACCTGAAGAAAAACAACCAATAATAGAAACAGCAAGTCATGAATACATAAGAGCCAAGGCAGCCTATGGTTTCCTTGAAATACCCAGTTTAAATCTTAAAATCAGAACTCAAATCGAGACATTCGAAGATTGTCAAGAAATGTTGATAGGAAGAGAAATTCTCAGCAATTTAATAATTATTCTTCACGGAACCCTAAAAAAACTATGTATTTTTAAGTAAGTATGATTTCATAACACTATTTCAAGTGTAACATGAATTGTTATAAAAGGGAAATGTAATGTTCACGAATAATAGTTTCAAATCGAACAATTGCTTATCGGTGGTTTCTAAAGTTTCTATTGAAGATATAAATCGTGTTAAGAGAATGTTTATCGAGCATAAGAATGAAAAGTTTGTCTATCTTCAAAACATTTACCTATATGATATATTTTATCACGCCAGATTTTCCACTCCTCTCATAATTAAAATTGGGAACAACATCGTTGGAAGCTTATATACTGTCAAATACCTTT
Organism: Candidatus Baldrarchaeota archaeon; assembly: GCA_030587435.1. The sequence continues at coordinate 5,706 of JAUQZC010000063.1, forward strand.
TTAATTCAGGTTACATAGGTGGAGTTCTCGTACATAGAAGGCATAGAAGAAAAGAAGTTGGAACACAATTCCTTAAACATGCTTTAGAATGGTTAAAAACACCTCACATCTTCCTTTTCGTAGAACCTGAAAATATCGCTGCACAAAAACTGTTTAAGAAATACGGGTTCAAAATTCTCTATAGAAGAGCTATATGTTAAGGAATGTATGAATCAAGTAAGGTTCATGAGGGTGTTAGAGTCGGTATCGATTTAAGCGAGCTTAGCAAAACTATAGGCTTTAACAAAAGGCAAGGTGTTGTACACCTAGGATATTACCCTATTAAAATAACCGAAGAAGTATTGAAAACCTTAGAAGGTAAAAATAAGATTTTAAGTTATAAATCTACCACTATAATCTATGAACTCTCTAAAATGGTCAAAATTGGAGAATATGAGTTTACTTTCAACGATTATATATTAAAGGAGATTAGAGATAAAGTTCCTCTTACTACAATGGGAAATGTTATTGAGATAAACCCCTTTTATAAAAAACTTGACAAGAGGGATTTCTGCAGGCTATTAGAATACTTAAGACATTTGTACGGTAACATTCAAATATATATGTTAACTTATGGAAGTGATCCGATCATAAAAGTGCTAGAAGAGTTGGGTTTTAGATGTAGGCTAGGAGCCTACGTCATGTATACTAATGTTGCTAACGATGTGCTATGAATAAGATGGAGAAAATATATGTGAGCGGCCATGTCGTCCAGAAATATTAGTTTTGAGGGCTATGTTAGACCTGATGGAAATGTTATGTGTCTTGATATGACTTTAATCAGACAGCATATGCAGTTCTAGAATTTCAAATGGAAGGATGTTGTATCATACTTTGAAATTTACGTTTTTTCGATGTGGAAAACCACTTAACCAAACAGGCAGTAAAGAAACATTTGCGTATGAGAACTAGTGGCAATAAACAAGGTTTCTAGGTTTACAATACTTGAATTGATGTCGACAGAATTCTGTTACGTTCAACTGTAATAAAGTGATTTTAAAACCATTTAAAGAATGTAATATTTAAGTGAAAGAATCTTCACAGCTCTTCTAAAATTTAATATTTACTTATTTCCATGTAGTTTTTAAACTAAGAAAACGAGTGAAAAACATCTCAATGTATTTTAGTCTGCATAATACTTATATATTTATCCTAAAGAAATATCCTTAACAATAGGTAGAGAGGGATCTCTGAATGAGAAAAGATGTCCTTGGAATAATTTTGGTTATAGTGATAGTAGTTGCAGGGGTAGTAGGTTATTACATGTTCTTCAGGCCAAAGCCAACAAAGATTGTCTGGGTTTCTACGCAACTTAATCCACCGGAGGAACAAGCAGTCATCAAAGATATCTTAGAGGACTTTAAGAAGGAAACTGGTATTGAGGTAGAGTTTGTTCCAATTTCATACTCCGATCTATCAATTAGGCTTGAAGCTGAAATGGAAGCTGGAAACGTTTCTATTGATCTCATTGGAGAACTGCATGGAGGATTAGACTATTTCAACTCAAAGGGTTGGCTTATGGATCTAAGTGACATGCCCGAGTTAACTGGAAGAACATTCATCTCAACTTTTGAAGACTACGCTACAATCGATGGAAAGAAGGTTTACATCCCATGGATGAGCGCCACCTACGTAATGGTAATTAACAAAGAAGCCTTTAACCATCTTCCAGACGGTTTAACAAAAGATGACATTATAAATGGGACAGAAAATTGGACGTACGACAACTTCTTAGAATGGGCGAAAAAACTCAAAACGGATACACATTCTCCGCAGGTTGGTTTCCCTGCTGGGTCAAAGGGATTGTTTGTAAGATTTCTACACGGCTATTTGTATCCATCCTACACGGGAGCGCAAGCCAAATACTTTAACAGCACAGACGCGGTAACGATGTGGAACTATCTTGACCAACTTTGGGAATATGTACATCCATCGAGCACCACTTGGGATGCCATGGCTGACCCTCTGCTTAAAGGAGATGTTTTGGTTGCTTGGGACCACACAGCAAGAATCAAAAGTGCAATCACAGAAAAACCAGAGAATTTCGTTGTAGTTCCGGTGCCAAGAGGACCAAAGGGAAGAGGATTCATTCTAGTTGTTGCTGGATTAGCTATTCCAAAGAATGCTCCAAACCCAGATGCAGCTTGGAAGCTAATTGAATATTTGACAAGGCCAGAAATACAGAATGAAATCCTAGAAGGGGTGGGATTCTTCCCAACAGTTGTAGAGGCAAGTGAAAAACTACCAGAAGGCCCGCTAAAAATTTTAGCTGAGGGCGTTGCAACGCAGTCAGCTACATCAGATGCGGTAGTTGCGATGATTCCGAACTTGGGTGCAAAGGGTGGCGATTTCAAAGACATTTATAGGACTGCGTGGGATAGAATTGTTTTAAAAGATGAAGACCCAGCGACCGTTACAACGGATTTGGCTGATGATTTATGGGCTCTCTTTGAAGAAGTTGGTATTGAAATTCCGTGAAGAAGGGGTGTAGATGAAAGAAAAACCCGAACTTCTCCCTTATTTTTTAATTTTGCCTGCTTTTGCTTATATGATGTTCTTTGTCGGCTATCCATTAATGCAGGCTCTCATTTTAGCGTTTACCAAGGAAGGTGTGTTTTCACTATATAATATCCAAAGAACCTTCAATGATTATTATTTTCGAGATGCTCTTAAGTTTACTCTTGCTTTAGCTGCGGTTATCGTTCCAACTCAAGTTGTTTTGGCGTTAATTTTAAGTTTAGCCATGAGTAAAATGTTTAAGGGAAGAGATTTAGTTCTTTATACTATTGTCATACCTCTTACTATAAGTGACGTTGCTGCTGGTTTAATTTGGTATTCTATGTTGTCGTCTCACGGTTTCTTGAACAAGTTTCTAATAAGTATTGGAGTAATTGACCGACCCATTTACTTTTTCGGTTATCAATTTAGACACATGGAATTTTTAGCAATTTTTTTGACAGAGATTTGGAGAGCAACCGCAATAGTTTTTGTTATTATTTTTGCGGGGCTTCAAATGATAAGTAGCGAATATCTTGAAGCTGCAGAAGTCTTTGGTGCAGGTTATTGGACAAGGTTAAGGCGAATAGTGTTCCCCTTATTAAAGCCTAGCATCCAAAGCGCCTTAATCATAAGAACGCTCTTTGCAATGCAGGTTTTTGGTGTTGTTTGGATATTAGCTGGAAGAGATATTCCTGTTTTGGCTGGTGAAGGTTTCTACCAATTAACGGAAATAAAAGATTACGGGGTTGCATCTATATATACCTTAGTAATCGCGGGGATCTCAATTCTTCTCGCTGCATTATACATTAAGTTCTTTAAAGCTGAATATCTGGAGGTAGAATAATGGATGGTGAAATAAAATATGCCTTAAAGCAGGTGGCATTCTATGCGTTAATTTTCACGTTTGCTGCATGGATAGCTATTCCCTTAATCGTTTCGATGCTTTATGCTTTTGCAGTTCCAAGTGAATATTATGATCCGAGTAAAGTTATTCCTTTAAAATTCACTCCAAGACACGTTGAAATTTTGTTAATCACCCTAGGTGCTTTGGATGCGATAAAAAACAGTATTTTTGTGGCTTTGTTAACGATAGCAATAAGCTTTGCCCTAGGTATTCCAGCTGGCTATGCGATTGCCAAGTTCATTTTCCCAGGGAAAGATTCTATAAAGCTTTTAATTGTTGCTTTAAGAATGTTTCCAATCCCGGTGATGGCAATTCCTTTAGTAGTGCTTTACATAAGACTTCACTTAATTGACACGCTTATAGGAGTTGCTTTGGCTCACACAGCAATGGCTTTGCCTTTCGTAATTCTTATTACATCAAGCATCTTTGCCGGGGTTTCTAAGGAATACGAAGAAGCTGCTTTAATTTTTGGGTTAACAAGATTTGGTGCATTCCTAAAAATAACTTTACCGCTAGCTTTACCTGGACTGGCAGCAGCAGCAATGTTTACCTTTGTTATTTCTTGGAACGAAGTTTTTGTGGCCTCTGTACTAACTCTGTATAATAGAACTTTACCTGCTCATGTTCTCTTAATTATTGCTGGCGCGAGTGGGGGTGCTGCACCAGACTACTATAAGTTTGCTGCTGCATTTATCATGACTTTACCAGCTATACTCTTTATACTTGTTGCAAGGAAGTATTTAATTACCATGTGGGGCATAACACTTAAGTGAAAGTGAGGTGCAAAAATGGTCAAGGTCAGACTTGAAAATTTGAAAAAATATTTTGTCGATAGAGGAAAAATAAAAAGGGCGGTTGACGGGATAAACCTAACAATAAACGATGGAGAGTTTTTAGTTCTTTTAGGTCCGAGCGGATGTGGTAAAACAACAACACTAAGGTGCATCGCTGGTTTATGGAAGCCTACTGATGGGAGAATTTACTTTGATGAAAGAGATGTAACCTACTTGCCTCCGAAAGATAGAAATGTTTCAATGGTCTTTCAGAGCTACGCAGTTTGGCCTCACATGAAAGTTTACGAGAACATCGCTTTTCCCTTAGAAGTCAAGAAATATCCTAAAGAGGAGATTGATGAGAAAGTAAAATGGGCAGCGGAACTCCTGCAAATTGACGCTCTTTTAGATAGATATCCAAGTCAGCTAAGTGGTGGTCAAAGGCAGAGAGTTGCAGTTGCAAGAGCAATCGTCGTGGAGCCAGAAGTTTTGCTTATGGATGAGCCGTTAAGCAATTTAGATGCAAGGCTTAGGGTTATGATGCGTGCTGAAATTAAAAAGCTTCAGGAGAGGTTAAAGGTTACAACGATTTACGTTACTCATGATCAAGTTGAGGCTATGACGATGGGTGATAGGATAGCGGTAATGAATGAGGGAAAACTTTTACAAGTAGCATCACCGTCTGACGTTTACCTTAAGCCCAAATTACTCTTTGTTGCAAGCTTTATTGGAGCTCCTGAAATCAATTTGTTAGAGGCTACGGTTAAGGAGCACGGTTCTACTTTGGTCTTAGAGGGAGAAGGCTTTGAATTTCCACTTACAGAGGAATTTACATCTCTATTAAGAGGTTATGTAGATAAGTCTGTAATTGTGGGGGTAAGACCAGAACATCTAATGGTTGAAGGAATTTCTGATGTCTCTCGTGTTAAAAATAAGGCGCAAATAAAGGGAGTGGTTGACTTTGTTGAAGCTTTGGGAACAGATACCATTGTTCATGCTAATGTTGGGGGGAAAATAGTTAAAGTTAAAATCCCAGGAGCAGCAGATGTTCCTATTGGACGAGAAATCAAAATAATAGTTGATTTAGACAGATTACATGTTTTTGATAAACGAACAGAAAGGGCAATAGTATGAGGGAAAGACTCGGAACTCCTGGTGGAGAAGGATCGAGAAGTTCTTTCACGGTTTGGGACGTGTTTTAAGATGATTTTTCATTTTCCAGTTTAAACTCAATTTTGGAGAATTTTGATGCTTATAATTCTAAGAAGTTTTGTTATATTTTGAATGGATATGTGAATTTTATAGGTAAATGCATTTTCTTGTTTTAGAGGATTTGTAAGCTGCCAGCACAATTGCAAGGTTTTTTTTGGCATCTTCCCCGGTAATTGGGGGGTCTTTGTTTTGTATGATTGATTGTATGAAGAGGTTTACGATATTTTCAACGTCGGTTCTCTCCCAGTATATTTTTTCTGCTTTGTCTTGGTAAACTGTGAAATCTGGATAAGCTGTTCTTATATCGAAAAACCCCTCTTTTCCCATTAAATGATACTTTATTTCAAGTCCGTAGGAGTAGCCCTTTGGATTGCCCCATCCAGCATTTAAAACTGCAACGACACCGTTTTTAAACTCCAAAACTGCAATTCCAATGTCATCCACTGGAAATCCGTAAATTTTCGATCCTATGTCTGCGTAAATTCTCTTGGGCTCACTTTCGGTCAACCATAAGAGAGAATCAATTCCGTGAGGAGCTGTATCCATGAACCCGCCGCCACCTGCTTTTCTTTCATCTAAAAACCAGCTTAAATCTAACCCTTCTAGGAAGATTGGTGGTTTTACATATTCTGATATTGTATAAATATATTCTAATTCGCCGATTTCTCCAGCTTTTATCATATCTTTAACTTTCATTAAGGGTGTTGTAAATCGTGGATTAAAGGGAACCATTAGTTTTACGTCGTTTTTCCTTGCTGCTCTTATTATTTCATCAGCATCGTCAAGTGTTAGCGCTATAGGCTTCTCTAAAAGGATATGTTTTTTCTCTTCTGCTGCTCTAATAGCAACTTCCTTATGTCTATAAGTTTCAATGGCAATGTACACAGCATCGACTTTTTCGTCTTTTAGAAGGTTCTCATAGTTCTCATAGAATTTGGCTTTAAACCTTTGGGCTTCCCTTTTTGCAACATTACTATTAGAGCCGTCTCCAGAAATCGCGTAAACTTCAGCTGTTGGGCTATTATTTATAGTTGGAACGTATCTTAAAGCGTGAGGATGGGCATAACTTATAATTCCAAACCTAATCATCATTCTACCTCCCTTACGGAACTTCTTTTTTAATGCAAGGATTTTGCGGTTCCATTTTGATGGGTTCGCCCTTTTTTGTGGAGTTTATGGCTTTTTCAGCTATTTCTAAAGCTATCTTTGAATCGTAAGCTGTAACAATGGGCTCTTTTTCTTTTGTTATGCATTCTAAGAAATGTTTTATTTCTCTTTCAAAGGCATCTGGGAAAGTTGAGAGCATTGGAGAAAAACGTGGCATTTCAAATTGATTTTTAACAATGCCAATAATCGGCGTGTCCATGGGAATGTATTTAATTCTTCCGTTTTTACCTATGATGTCTAAATAATGGTAAAATACTCCGTATCGAGCTGGGTATGGATATGCCCAGCTCACTTCAGCTATTCCTGTTTGTCCTCCATCAAATTTAATTATCATAGTGAAATGGTCGTAGGTATTGTTTGTTATTGCTTCTTTTCTTATCATTTTTCCAATACCGAAAACTTCTATGGGCTCACTTTCAAAATACCATCTTAAAAAGTCTGTAATGTGGACGCCTAAATCTATTGCAACTCCTCCGCTTTTATCTGGCTTCCAATACCAATAATCCCCTGGGAAAGGTAATCTTTGAAATTCGGACTTCTTTATCTGCATTGGTAATATATTCCTTGTTTTAATTACTTCCTTTATTTGCATCCATCTTTTGTCGAAGCGCCTTACATGCCCGACGAAAAGATTTAAACTCTCTTTTTCTGCTGTTTTTATCATTTTTTCAGCTTCCTCAGAGGTTAAAGCAATCGGTTTTTCAACAATGACGTGTTTTCCGCTCTTTAGAGATTTAATTGCCAGTTCTGCATGCGTATAAGTCGGTGTCAGAATCTCAACGACATCTAAATCCAAGTCGAGAAATTCGTCTAACTTCGTGTAATAACTTGCATTAAACTCTTTTGCTGCTTGTTTAGCTCTCTCCTCCTTAATATCCATAAAAGCAATAACTTTGACATTTTCCAGTTTCTTTAATACGTGTTTATGTGCTAAATTAAAAATATTTCCGCACCCGATGACTCCAACTCGGAGTTTTTCCTTCATCATGGATGTCCTCCACCGTTAGGAACAAAAATATTAAATTTTTATTCAGTTATAAACCCTTGGGTAGTTGAATTTGGAGGAATGAAAATGAAGATCATGGTTGGAATTCCAAGCTATAATAATGCTGACACAATTGGTTTCGTGGTTAAACAAGTGGCAGAAGGCTTGAAAAAACATTTTGGGGGAGGAATAATAGCTAATGCTGATGGGGGAAGTAAAGACGGGACAAGAGATGTTGTTTTAAATGTAAAAGTTCCAAAAGAGGTTGAAGTTTTAAGTTTTGTTTACAAGTGGCCAATTCCTGGAAAGGGGAGTGCAATGAAAGAGTTAATGGAGCTTGCAAGGGAAAAAGATGTTGATATTTTAATTTTTGTTGACAGTGATTTGAGAAGCATTGCTCCAGAGTGGATTTACAAGTTTGCGAAACCCGTCATGGATGGATTTGATTTTGTTGCTCCTTTCTACATAAGACACAAGTATGATGCAACGATAACAAATAACATTGCCTTTCCAATGACCACGGCTTTGTACGGGTTTAAAATTAGGCAACCTATTGGAGGAGACTTTGGAATAAGTTCAAAACTATTTGATGTTTATTTGAGGGATGAGAACGTTTGGAAAACTGATGTTGCTAAATTTGGTGTGGATATTTTCTTAACAACCACGGCGTTAGCTGAAGGGTTTAAAGTCACTCAAGTATCTCTAGGAGCAAAAATACATAACCCAAAAGACCCAGCTCAAAGCTTAGGTCCTATGTTTAATCAAGTTGTTGGAACCCTCTTTATGCTGATGAAAAAGTATGAGAACATTTGGAGAAACGTGAAGGAAATTAAGGATATATCAATTATTGGGAAAATAGAAAGAACTGAACCAGAAGAAGTTAAGGTTGATCTCGAAAGATTGAAAATTAAGGCAAGAGAAGGCTTTGAGAAAAATAAGGAAATTTTACAAAAAGTTCTTTCAAAAAACACGTTTGAAGGTTTAAAAAGGGCGTTAAAAACATTTGATCTTGATGATGTCCTTTGGAGCCACGTTTTATACGATGCTGCAGCTGCCTATAAAAGAGGTGTTCTAAAAACCCTTGAATCCTTAGTTCCACTTTACTTTGCAAAAACAGCTAACTTCGTTGAAAAAACTAAAGATATGAACAGTTTAGAAGCTGAACAGATAATTGAAGAAAGAGCGAGGACATTCCTAAAAGAGAAAAGTTATCTGTTGGCAAGGTGGTAGCTTTATATTTCTCTTACTTTATTAGAAAAAGTTTTGACAACTTAAAATATATAGAAACAGTTCAGTAGAAGATGTAACGGCCCGATTAAAAAGGTGTAAGAATGGTAAGCTTGGTTAAAAGACTGTTAAGTAGAAATTCAAATCAATAAAAAAGAAGATGTTATTGGAATAATTGTTAAAAGTCTAGGAAGACTAATAGAATTCATTTTGCCAAGAATTCTAAGCGTAACGTTAACGATAGGCTTAATTAAAAACATGCAAGAAATGTTAAAGAAACATGGAGTAAACCTTAATATTTCAGGAGACCTTATCACAACCTGACACCTTTAAGAAAATGCCAGATGTTATCGATATATATGTAGGAATCATAGAGAAGAAAGAAACCGTGGAAGAGGCTGGGAAAAGAATTTTTGAAACAATTCTCGAAGTTGCTTCCGGCCTCAGAACACGTTCAGAAATAAATAAAAACAAAGAATTTGCAGTTTTTAGGGTTGGGTTCACATATTAGTTAACTATAAGTTTTATGCATCTTTTTATATTTTTTCTCGCATTTCTAGGATAAAGTTCAGAAATTTCTTGGTGTTTTCTATAGGAGAAGATTTTAGATCTGTTATATTATCTTCTATAACATTATCCTCGGATTTAAAATGGATATGTCTTGGAAATGATTTTAGGTTTCGATGATGCGGCGCTGTGTCAATTCTTATTATTCTACTACCTTTCTGCCAATGTAAAGAATATTCTCTTACTGTTGGATATCTTATTTCAATAAAACTACCATCATCTAGCAGAATGCGCAATTTCCGCCTTATTATGACTGGATCACTAATAATGACATGACCGAACTCTTTCTTTATAAGTTCTTTAATTTCTTTGAGGATTTTAATGCTCAAATCAATTCCTCAAACTGTTTTTTTAGCGATTCTCTAAGCAATTTCAAGTCTTCTTCTAAGCTTTTAGCTTCAAGGTAGTCTTCATAGGTTGGATGTTCAGGCAATTCTCCCTTTTCAATTTTTTTTAGGATCTCTAATGACGATTTAACATTGTAGCTGGACAAAATTTCATTAAGCATTTCCCTTAGCCTAAAATATTCACTTAAATCTCTCAAAATGTAAACTTCCCTCAACTTTATGTCACTAGTATCCATCTTTAACACCCTTTAAGACTAGATGATAAATACGTTAACGAACTTCTTCGCAATAAATTGATTTCACAACACATCCAAACTTACGGCTTCAAATAAAATAAGCTGCAACGTACATTTAAGTATATAACCTTCTAACCTTAATCTACAAACTATGCTTCCTCGTTTCAATTTTAAACTTATAAACTAGCTATCACTTAGACTTATCAAATAGTAAGAATTTTTGTTTTATTTTTTCCACTAGATGTAGTTTCTGTAGCATATTAAATGTTTTCGTGTGTTTCCCGATCTTAATGAATTCTATTAGGTCTTCAGGTTTGTCTATGTCGAGAGCTATTCTAGGGTTCTTGTAAACTCTAAAGTTTATGTTGTTTGCTAGTGCTGTTTTTCGATGTTTCTCGAAGCTTCTAACTCCGTACTTGGTTGGAATTATGTTTGGAGGCCGTCTAAATAAGAGGTTTGTACCATAACCGTCTTTTGAAGGTGAAATTACTACCATCTTTTCTGAGTTCTCGTCCATGGAGATTGCTTCGTCTATGTCTTCAGGTTTAATTAATGGGATGTCGATGGGGACTATTGTAACATTTTTTGCACCTATTTTCATGCAGTAATTCGTTGCTATCGTTAATGATTCATTTAGTTCTTTGCCACTGTCGTGTAATGTCTTTATTCCGAGGTCTTTGGCCTTTGTAAGAACCTCGTTATCGCTAGTGATTACAATTATGTGATCCAGACTCTTTGAATGAATTAAAGCGTTTACAACATCTTCAAACATGGTTAAACATAGTAAATATCTTTCTTGTTCTTCTAGTAACGGTGAAAGCCTGTGTTTCGCCCTTCTCAAGTTTTTTACAGGAATAAGCGCAAATGACAAACTACCACAGCTCCATTATTAAAAATGATAGGTTATTTAAAGCCAAATAACCAACTGCTAATCTTTGCGACATAATATGTTTTCACTAATTTTAGATTTAGACTAAGTTTAATTGTTAAATCCAGCCGAGTGATTTCATCGCGTCAACTATTCGATTTATCGAAGTAATATATGCTCCAGTTCTCATATCAACATTATACTTCTTTGAAACTTCATAAACGTCGTTAAATGCATTTGCCATTATTGTTTTTAATTTGTCGTTAACTTCTTTTTCAGACCAGTAATAGCCCATTCGATTTTGAACCCATTCAAAATAGCTAACTACTACGCCGCCTGCATTGGCTAAAATATCTGGAACAATGAAAACACCCTTTTCGCTAAGTATTTTATCGGCTTCAGGAGTTGTCGGGCCGTTTGCTCCCTCTATTATTATTTTTGCCTTAACATTGCCAGCGTTTTTCTCTGTAATTTGCCCTTCAAGTGCGGCTGGAATTAGAATATCGCAATCAACAGTTAACGGGTCCTCCCTCGATATTATTTCAGCCTCAGAATATTTTGTAACACTTCCCTCTTTCCTTTTTACTTCCATTACTTTATAGATGTTAAGTCCATCAGGATTGTAAATTCCACCTTTAGAGTCGCTAACAGCAACTATTTTACTACCAAGCTCGTAAAAGAACTTTGCAGCATTAAACGCCACATTACCAAAACCCTGAATGGAAACTCTCGCATCCTTAAGACTTACATTCAACTTACTTGCGGCTTCTAAGCCGATGAAGAAAACACCTCTTCCAGTAGCTTCTCCTCTACCTCTTGAGCCACCAATACTTAACGGTTTACCAGTAACTACACCAGGTACAACTTTGCCTACCACTTTATTATACTCGTCTAAAAACCAAGCCATAACTTGAGCATCAGTATTTACATCGGGAGCAGGAATATCTATATCCGGACCAATAAAAGGTGCAAGAGCCTTTGCATATTCACGTGTCAAAACCTCAAGTTCCCTTCTCGACATCTCTTTGGGGTTACATTTAACTCCTCCTTTCGAACCGCCATAAGGAATGTTTACAACGGCTGTTTTCAACGTCATTAATGCTGCAAGAGTTTTAACTTCATCAAGATTCACATCTGGATGATAGCGAAACCCCCCTTTCATAGGGCCTCTAGCATCGTTAAATTGCACACGATAAGCTGTAAACACCCTTGTTTTACCGTTATCCATTTTTAACGGAAGAGAAACTATAATCGTTCTTTTCGGCTTACTGAGAATTTCAACTACTTCTGGAGCTAAATCTATAATCTCCGCTACATGTCTTAGTTTTCCTAGATACTGATCGAAAAAGGATCGCTGAGTTCGAGCTTCGCTCACTTTAGCCTCACCTCTTAACTTATCGTTTATTGAAAGTGTGACTTAACTTAAATATGTATTTCCCTTTACATTAAATCCCTTATCTGCAAATCACAAAAAAATATAGTTTTACCCTCGATATTTTATTCCTTTATTTAGTTTCTCGAAGTCCCAAAAGAATTATTGAAATAGCAAACAACATTGTTATCGTAGCAATTAAATATGGGATATTTGCTCCGATAAGAGAATATATTAAGCCTGCAACCAACGTGACGATACTAGACACCACGTTGATTATCAAACCCACTATGGAATTTACTCGACCCCTCAGTTCTAAGGGAACCAAATCCGTAATTATTGTGGTGATCGCAGTAAAATAAACAAAATTACCGATCGACATTAAATTCACAGTAACTAAAACTAAAATAAACGGTTCAAAAGCCATATAAGGCGCAGCAAACAGTAAAAAGCAACCAGACAAGGAAGAAAGCGTAGAAACTACTAAAATAGGTTTACGACCAATTTTATCTATTAAAAAACCGAAAGGCATAAGAAAAAGGAGAGCGAGAAAATGGCTAAAGCTAGAAATGTAACCCCAGCCGATTTCACTTACCCCGAGAAAAACAACAGAGTAAATGGAGGTTAAAAAAGTCATAGATAATGCTATGTTTGCTGTAACATCTACTAAGACAACATATAGCAATTTTTCTTTCACAAAGCTCAATGCGGTTTGATACGCTTCTCTAAATTTTAAAGTTTTACTAGCCAAAACTTCATGTCTTAGTAATGTTTCCTTCAAGAAAACTTCTCTTATTGTAGCTGCTGCTACCCCGGAAACAAAGCATAGAAAATATATGAATCGAATTGCAGGGACAAACGTGTATCGAGAAATAAAGTAGATGGCTAAAAGCGGTGAAAACGAGGAAATAATATCAGGTAAAAAGTGATACAGAGAGAATAGTTTACCACGTAACTCTTTTGGTGTAGAATCCGCCTCAATACTCCACAAAGCAGGCTGATACAGCAATGCAACATTGGATAGAAAAGCAGCTACAACAAGCCACGTCCAATTTGGCGCAAATGCGTAAATCAGAAAGGAAAAACTGAATAACCCAGTCATACACACGACAATTTTCTTTCGACCATATTTATCCGCCACATAACCCCCTACAATTCTTGAAAAACCTAAAGTTATCGTTGAAACAAAGGAAATCACACCTAAAATTACAGGAGTTGCCCCAAGCTCATATGCATATAGTTGAAAATAAGGGTCAGCCATTGATTGAAAAGGACCCCAAACAATCCAGCTCAAAATGAGCCCAAAAACATTCCACTTATAAATTCTCCTCAAATACTCATCATACCGCTTCTCAACCCCACTCATAGCCTTAGTTAACCCTCATTTATTTAAAAACATTTTGAAGCATATAAATCTGATAACCACCATAAACCTAATGCAAGAACTGCCACTTCAAAATATGACACATAAGCGTTCTAAATCCACTAAATACTCCAAGACTTAATTATTATTTGTAAGTGATGATTTTAATCGAAAAGCTTATATATATATAATATCTGCTTTAAGTGTGTTGT
>JAUQZC010000107.1 GCA_030587435.1 Candidatus Baldrarchaeota archaeon
GAACAGAATTTTAAATTACTGATGTATCAGAATCAAGGCATTACTTCACTCACAATCTCACTATGTCTTGGAAAAGCAGATAAACTAATCAAAGTAGCCCAAGAATATTTACAAGAAGGCTTTCTTAGAGAAGCAGCCCATAGATTAGCTATGGCAGCTTTCTGGATTGGCGCTGCATACCAGTTTTTACACGGGGAAATCCCCAGATGCAAACATGACACTTTTCTATTTTTACATAGAAACTTCGATGTACCATTTTCGTTAAGCAGCGAGTTTGCTTCTTATGAAGTTGCAGATTTAGAGGAACCTCAGGAAATAGATGTGCAGTTCTACTTCAAAAAAATATTGAGGTTTTCAGGAGGTTTTGTGCGATGGCTTTTGAAGAATACATAAGAAAAGCCAAAAAACATTTTGACTCAGGAGACCCCGATTCCTCTATTTTAATGGCTCATTCCGCATTGGAACTTGCTATCAAAGGATATTTAATTAAGAAAACCGGAAAATCGCCATTACATCTTTTAGAAGCATTAAGTAACTCTCTTTTCCTATCTAAATTAAAAACTTTGTTAGGTGAAGATATGCTCGACAAGTTGGTAGAATTAAATAAAATGAGAAACGCTGTTTATCACACTACATATATGCCCAGCAACAGTGATGCTAAATTTGCCTTATCCATTTCCACAAAAGTTCTAGAAAAGATATCAAATGATGAAGCAGTTAAATAAGTCAAAATAATTATGAGTTTCAATCTCTGTGATGTTTAAGTTTTAGAATGTGAAGCATGTCTTCAAAAGTTTCCCATATCCTTCTACTGGTTCTTTTATAGTTCTTAAAGCAGCCCATATAGATGCTTGATTACCTGTAACCACTGGTTTTCCAAGTTCTCTTTCCAATTTTCTATTATTTCTAAGGTTCTAAAGTTCGTGCAGCTTATGAAGATACCGTCTGCCTCCGGTTTAAATACCTCTTTAGCTAATCTACACGATACCCAAGGAGCTAATTTTCTATCTCGATATTTTTACGACGCCAAGACCCTTTATAGATAAAACATGTAAAACGATCTTTCTATGCAATTATTTCATTATAATGTCACAATTAAATAACACCATAGAGTCTTATTATTTTACCTTCAAGTCTTTTCTTAATTTTCTTAATATTTTCTTGTTTCCGAACATAGAAAGAATTTTTAACGTAAATTACCCCGTAGAGTCTATAGCCGCATTTTTTAACGTCAAAAACTATTTTAAACATTGTGTTAGTAGAGATTTTCTTCATAGATTCTAGTATCGGTTTAAGACTGCCTGAAACATAGAGTACATAAGAACCGCTATTGCATACTATAGCGATTTTCCCGTAACCTTTGGAAACTCTTTTAAGAATTCGAATCACTTCTGCGTTTTCTCTACGCGCTTTTAGATTTCTATTAAAAATATCAAACCCAAATATTTCCCTACATGTTTTTCTAAACTCCTCAACTAAAGCATCTCGTGCACCTAGATCCATTGAGAAAATCTCTATTGAGTTTTGACATATTTTCGCTGCCACATTTCTCCTCATGAAGGATACTTTTTCAGGACCGTTAGAAGATTGGATTACAAAGTTCTCAACCCTTAAAAAACCCATTTTCCTCAACACAATTTCTGCAGCCATTATCCTATATTTTCTCGATATGAACGGCGAGAAAATAGAAATAGAAGCACGATGTTTGAAGAGTTTTTTAGCTTCCTCAATTATCTCTTCCTTTACATATCTAAATTCCTCAACGTCTTCCCGTTTCTCACCTATGATCTCCAATTGCCACACCAAGTCTCGAACAAACAACTTCCCCAATCTATACACATTACCGACAACCATTTCCCCGTCTAAACTTAAAAACGCTATTTTAACCGTAGAACTAACTTTTCTAAGAAGAAGCCTCCTAAAAATGTAAAAATCTTCCATATCAGAGTCAGAAATTCTCTCGAACACACGGTACTTAACCTTTATGTACGGTAGCAGAGACATTCATTTCCCAAAATAGGTTCTCAAAGAAAAATAAAACCACCACCCTTAGATTCACCTTTAACTTTAAATTGCATCCTTCTTCAACACGATGCTTTGTCTAGGAAAGGTGTACAATCCACTGTTATTATAAACGATATCTTGAACGAGTACGGTTGATAGACCTTAACAGTTAAGAGCGTTGCATAACTCCATAAATGGCTTGAAAAGAACGCATTAATAAGGAGAAGCATTATTAAAATAGGATGCAGCATGTGGCTCTTCATGTTTGTAGGTCTCCTCACGGGTTTAAATGCCTTCCATATACAATTTAACACGCAGTCAAATAGATTTAATTTTCGAGTATATATTTTTCACAGTAGGAACCTCTCTCCATGTATTCGTAAATCAGAAGCACTTAAAAACAATAAGCGATAAACTACATGAAAGCTTTAGTTTTGCAGGTACAGGAAGAAAGCTACAAAATTAAATTTAGTGAATCTTATAATGCTGGGATGTGTTATGTAGTTGTGAGGTTTAGAAATGTCTGATGCAATAGTTGCCGTACGACGTGAAGTTGTCGAGGAAATTATTAGAAGATTAAATGATGAAACTGAATTCTACAAGATGATTATTGAAAATTTCAGAAAGAGGTATGGTTGTGGTCTTGAGGAGTTAGAGAAGAAGATAAAACGTGAAGGAGTTCCCGTAGATAAACATGAGATATGGGAAGACAGCATTGAGTGGAGAAACGCTGTAGAGGAAATTGAAAAACTTAGAAAGTTGCTGAGGGAACTTAAAGGTTGAAGACAAGTGTTGATATATTAAGAGAAGTTGCTGAGAAACTTTTAGGCTAAAAGATTGCTTTAAGAATAGAATTCTTTAAAACTAAGGTTAAAGCGTATCTTGTGAACAGTTACGCACTAAATATCTACCACAAATATTACGTTAGGGAAATATAGTCATACATTTTTCAAAAAGAATAACAAAATAGATCTTATGGATGAGAATAAAGAAGGTTTTATTGTCTTCGGAGTGTTTTAAAGGCTACAATTGCTATAAGTAGTGCGATGAGTTCTATGAGTGCTACTATTAGGAATGCGTAGTTGTAAGTTGTTTTTGAAGCTATTAAACCCATAACTATTGGCCCTGAAGCCTGTCCTATGTCTTTTATCGTTTCCAGCATGCCTACGGCCGTTCCATGCGCTTTTTCTCCTAATAGTTCTGTTGCTAAGGGCGCTGTGGCAGCAGTACTCATAGATACACCAACAGCAAACACCGTTATTGAGAGAACAATTGTTATAACGTTGGAAGATGTTGATAAGGTTATCATACCTATTGTTGATGTTACTGCCCCTAAAACTATGATCGGTGTTCTTCCAATCTTATCGGAAGTAGCTCCCATCACCGGTTTTAACAATGCTATTATTGACAGCTGCAATGTAAATATTAGCCCTACAAGCCAAGGATTTTCCGCAAACCTAACGTTATATAGAGGTAGAAAGGTTTCAATGCTTTGCATAGCAAAATAGGTTGAAGCTTCAATAAGACCAAGCGTAAGTAAAACTCCAATCGCATATCCGCTGAGAACTGTGCCCGCCGACATCTCTTTTTCAAGTGTTTCTGTTTTTGGATGTTTATAGTCTGATGGAAGGAAAGTTACAAGTATAAAAGCTATTGTTCCAAGTACGCCGCATGTTATGTAGGTGAAGCGGAAACTGTAAGCATAAATAATTATTCCCGCAAGAGTTGGTGCTATTAGTCTACCAAATGTTCTAGCAGTTGAAAACAGGCCCATCATGCTTCCTTTCTTCGAAGGGTAAAGATCCGCTATTAAAGCTGTGGTAACGGGCACAAATGTTGCTGTTGCTATTCCATGGTAAACCCTTACAGCAGCCAATTCCCATCCATCTGACACAAAAGGATAAAGAAAAGGAGCAGTCATAAAAACAAATCCACTTACTATTAGAAGTTTTTTACGACCATAAATATCAGAGAGAAAACCAGCTGAAAAATTTACAAATATTCCTGTAATAGTTGATGCAGCTGCCACCAAACCTATTTCAAATGGGCTAAGACCAAGATACTCAGCGTAAAGAGGCAATGTTGGAGATTTAGAGGCGGTAGAACTCATTATAGCGAAAAACCCTAATAAACATAAAAGTAAGAATATGGGTAGTGGCATAGCGTCGCCCTCTTACGTGGATGTTATTTGTGATCTGAGAAACTCTATTCCAGCAATTCTATCCATTTCTTTAAGTTTATCTTTAAACTTTTCTTTAATCTCCTGAGCTTTAAAATACGCGTAGATGGAGTCCCATATTTTAAATCCTATGTTTAAAGCCTCGAAATCGTCTTTAGCGATAAGTCTTAACCCAGTAAATACGGCTAAGATGCCGGCTGCCTCAGGAACCTTTTGAAGTTCGCCTTCAATGTCAGCTGCATGAACTATTTGAGCAACTTTCTTAAGAATCGGATCCTCTATCCTATATTTCTCCATAATGACTTCAAAAGTACATTTCCCATCTTTATGGCCTAGTTCAACGCCTTTAATGTCAAAAGGCGTACCATGTTCCGGTTTAGGCTGTTCCCGAGGATAATCTATGAAAACAAACTCAGCATTTTCATCGATAAAATTTTTAATGAGCCAAGCACTAGCGGTACGATCGACGTGCACAAATCTTCTGGTAACCCACTTCAATTAACACCCCTCCTTCCAATTCAATTTAATTTAAGGACGCTACGAAGTTGAGGAAAAATGTTATGGTTATGCTGCCTCACGAAAATTTTACCTCATCTCCTTGCAGTATTTTTCAACCGGACATTTTTTGCATCTACGCTTTTTACAGTATTCCAAGTACAGTCTTACAAGTTTCGGTTCAAATTTTTCAACCTCTTTTAAACCTAAACGATTAGCAACTTCTATGGCAAAAGATGAAGGTTTAGGTTGAGCTTTAGACCATATGCCTCTAAGTTCTCTTAAAAATATATTTACAGCTATCGGACCAAAACCCTTAAACTCCATAAGCCTTTTCTCAAGGTCTTTAGGGCTCGAAGCTTCCTCATGCAGTCTCTCCAAGTCACCATCATACTTCTCCTTAAGTAATTTGACAGTTTTTATAATGTTTGTAGCAGTGGAAAAATCATATCTCACGTAACCTCCAGAGTCAAGCACTTCCACCAATCTGTCCCATCCCGCCGCCAAAATCCTGTCAGGTGTAGTTAAGTTCTCTTCAACAAATCTTCTAAAAGTTTTCTTAGCAATATCTGCCGAAATTCTTTTAGCAAAGAGTAAAGAAGCTAAAAACCACTTAAACCGGTCTTCAGCAGCAGATAAATTCAATCCAAGCTCTTCAGAATAACTTGACAATTTTTCAAGTTCATCTATGAGACCCAAATCCAACCCCCTTTAACCAAAATAACATTCAATTAACGTCAACATACAATTTAAAGAGTTACTCTGTCAAAGCTGCAAGACTTCGGTGATCATAATTTAAAATGGTTTCTAAGTATCTAAAGGTTTCTAAAATTTGAAGCTTCAGAAAATACTACTCTCAAGTGGACAAAAAGCTTATTAGTCGGGAGAAAGAAAGATTAGCCATTATTCAACCGGAAGTATCTTTACGGAGCCCTACGTTCTGCCTATGAATGGAAAGTCCATAAAAAACGAAAACAGCTTTTAAAATAGACCACTGGCTAGAAATGTCCTCCTAAACTCTCCTAAAACATTATGTAAGATATAGGTGCATGAAATTGCCTTTGTTGCCCCATCTTAACAAACAGCATCGATTAACCGAAAGAAATAAACATCATCTTGTTTTCCACGTTCCCCGATATATCTTTTAGTTTTGTTAATGCTTCACAAGTAAATCGTAGCAAGAAGATTTTCGTTTTAGGATTAACTAAAATCAGCAAAATACAGATTTTTAATAAATAAGCATGATATTGGTAATATTGCAAAATTAGAAATCTAAAAAATTGATATGCAATGTGTTTTGAGCTAAAATCAGCCAAAAACTAAAGTTGGTGGTATATATGAAATGTGCTTATTGCAAAGTTCTAGCATGTGGTGAAAGAAAACCAAAGGACCTAAAGGTTGCCCGATGCGTGAGTACATGGATATAATTGAGGAAGCTCGTCGAGAATATGAGAAAACCCCTATAAGGAAGCTTGCCTCAAGTGCGGGGATTGTTGAAGCAAGTGGCTACATTGAATGGCCTCGATTAAGGGAAATTATAGAGTTCGCACGTCTTATGCAATATAAAAAGCTTAGTATCGCCTTCTGCATAGGTTTACAGGAAGAAGCAGCAATAGTATCCAAGATCCTTGAAAAAGCAAGATTCAAAGTCCATTCAATAAACTGTAAAGTTGGAGCAATCCCAAAAGAAGATGTTGGCGTTCCAAAAGAATATCAAGGAACTTCAAAAACTGGTTATGAAATCGGTTATGTAACGTGTAATCCAATAGGCCAAGAATATCTTCTCGTTCAGGTTGGTACAGACTTAATATAGCCCTAGGGCTTTGTGTAGGTCACGACTCGCTTTTCTTCAAATATTCGAAGGTACCCGTCACGGTTCTTGCAGCAAAGGACAGAATCAGCGGCTATAACCCGCTAGGTTTTATAAAGACATATTACGGAAGAAAATACTTTCAAAAGCTACTCTCCGAATAAAATGCAAGATAATTCATTATTTTGTCTTCAAATTTTACAGAAAACTAATATTTTGTCAAACAATTACTAAACCATTGCTTATTTAACTTAACGAGCAAAGAAAATCTTCTTTAAGTTAACATGTCAAAAACAAAAAACATATTTACTTTTAACACCATATTCTTGCCCTATGTCTTATATTTCGACGTTTCTTTCTTTATTTAGTTTAACCGAAACCATTATATAGTATAAGACCTTTAACGGCTTTATCGGGGTTTTTAAAATGAGAAAGGTTGCTGTTATAGGAGTAGGAAACTCTAAATTCGGCAATAGACAAGATGTAAACGTCACCGAGCTTGCTTTTGAAGCAGTAAAGCCAGCCATGGAGGACGCAGGTATAACGCCAAAAGACATAGAATTTGTAGCAGTTGGATCAGCAGGAGCCGGAGCATGGTATGAAGAAGCACTACCTGCAGTTATCACTGCCGAATACTGTGGATTGACCGGTGCAGGGCTAGTTCGATGCGAAGCCGCCTGTGCATCCGGCAGTGCAGCTGTCTTCACAGTTTACTCAGCTATAGCAAGCGGACAAATTGAGATAGGCATGGCTATTGGCCTCGAAAAAATGAGAGAAGTAGACACACCTACAGTCGTTGAATTTATTGGAAGAGCTGGATATTATCTTTGGGAGTTCCACAACTTTGGAATGACCTTCCCAGCATACTACGCGATGCATGCAACTGCGCACATGGCAAAATACGGGACAACGGAGGAAGATCTAGCACTTGTAGCAGTTAAAAACCATAAATATGCTGCAATGAATCCAGTAGCACATTTCCAAAAGGAAATAACTATTGATGAAGCCTTATCATCGTATCCAGTAGCTTGGCCACTTAAACTCTATGACTGTTGCCCAGTAACCGATGGAGCAGCCGCAGTAATCCTTGCTTCAGAAGAAAAAGTAAAGGAACTGAAAATAGATACGCCTGTTTGGATTGAGGGAATAGGGTATTCGTCTGGTACAGGTAACTTAAGCAGAAGAGATACCTACGTGGGACTCAAATCATCTGTTATTGCAGCCCAAAAAGCATATAAAAAAGCTGGTGTTGGTCCTGAAGACATCGAGGTCGCCACGGTGCACGACTGTTTCACTATTGCCGAGATAATGGCCTATGAAGACCTTGGCTTCTGCAAGAAAGGAGAAGGACCAAAACTTCTAAGGGAAGGTCAGACCGAGATCGGCGGAAAAATACCTGTAAACGTTGATGGAGGATTAAAAGCCAAAGGCCATCCAATTGGTGCAACTGGCTGTTCAATGATATATGAATTAACAAAGCAGCTTAGGGAAGAGGCGGAAAAAAGACAGAGACAAGTTCCATTAAAGAACTATATAGCTCTAGCTCATAATGTTGGTGGGACTGGCCACTACTGTTATGTAACAATATTAAGAAGGTGATAAGTATGGGAGTAGGCTTACCTACAATTAAGTCAAGAAAATTGGTTATCGTGAACTACATACCAATAAGTAAAACCCAAAAGTTCTGGGAAGGGCTAAAAGAAGGCAAAATATACACAACCAAATGTAAAAAGTGCGGCACCATATTCTTTCCACCGGCTGCAGACTGTTCAAAATGCTACTCCTCAGATATGGAATGGATCGAACTGAGCAATGAAGCAGAAATCGAAGCATTTACCCATGTCCTAGTCAGACCTGCTGCGTTTCAACACCATGAACCCTACACAGTTGTCATTGGACGGTTAAAAGAAGGTGTAAAGGTATTAGCTTGGCTTACCGGTGTAAAATTATCGGAAATTAAGGTAGGGATGAAAGTTAAACTCGTTGCAAAGGTAACACCGGAAGGGGAGCCAACGTATGAGTTTCAGCCAATATAAGCCAAAACGCATTAATATTTTAAAAGTTCAATAAAAGCCTTATTAGATAATATTACTGCTACATTTAGAAAATTATCTTTTGAAATAAAAAATATCTGAAGGAACAAAAAAACTTTTAATAATACTAGACACATGTTATGAAGAGGGGAGAAAAATGGAAAAACTCCAAAAAATGGCTGTAATAGGTTCTGGCGTAATGGGCCACGGAATATCCCAGGTATTGGCTATGTCTGGATACGAGGTCACCATGATAGACATAAGCGATGAAATTCTAAAGAAAGCAATGGAAAAAATCAAATGGAGTTTACAGAAATTTGCTGAAAAACGTAGAATCAAACCAGAAGACGTAGAAACAATTCTATCAAGAATAAAAACAACAACAAGCGTTGAGGAAGGAGTAAAAGATGCTGACTTTGTCATCGAAGCAGTGCCAGAGAAAATGGACCTCAAAAAGGAAGTTTTCTCAAAAGCTGACAAAGCAGCGCCAAAACATGCAATCCTAGCTACAAACACCTCAAGTTTAAGCATAACTGAAATTTCTGAGGCAACAGAAAGACCAGATAAAGTAGTAGGTATGCACTTCTTCAATCCACCGCAATTAATGCCCCTAGTTGAAGTGATCAAAGGTGAACATACTAGTGATGAAACAGTAAATATAACAGTTGAATTAGCAAAGAAACTCGGCAAAACGCCAGTAGTCTGCAGGAAAGACACAAGAGGGTTCATAGTCAACAGAATTTTGGGGGCAGTATTTAATGAAGCCTTCTGGGCAGTATATAACAAGGAAGCAACAATGGAAGAAGTTGATTCAGCAGTAAAATACAAGGCAGGGTTCCCCATGGGAATATTTGAACTAGCAGACTATGTAGGACTCGATGTACTCTACTACGTTTCAAAAGTAATGGAAGAAGCTTTCGGTGACATGGCAAAGTCATGCCCCATAGTTGAACCACTCGTAAAAGAGGGAAAACTCGGTCAAAAAACAGGCCAAGGATTTTACGATTGGAGCAAAGGTAGACCAAGAATACCCTTCCACCTTGCAGATAACTTCGATATCATGAGAATTTATGCAGTAGCTGTCAACGAAGCTGCCCGCCTAATATATGATGACGTTGCAGACCCAGAAGACATCGATACAGCCATGAAATTCGGTACGGGATGGCCTTCTGGTCCATGCGAAATTGCAGACAGAGAAGGAATTGACGTTATAGTCAACAAGTTAAAAGAACTCTATGAAAAGACTGGTGAAGCAAGATATAAACCATGCCCACTACTAGAAGAATATGTTAGCAAGAACTGGCTTGGAAGAAAAACTGGTAGGGGGTTCTACAAATATGAGTGAGAAAAAATATGAAAACATCTTATACAAAAAGGAAGACGGAATAGCTTGGATAACGCTAAATCGACCACACAGACTCAACACTTTCACAGCGGAGATGATACTAGAACTTGGAAAAGCCCTAGATGAAGCCGAGCAAGATAAAGAGGTAAGATGTATCGTTATTACTGGAGCAGGTGATAGAGCATTCAGTGCAGGAGCCGATGTAACAGCATTTGCAGGATTAAAGCCAGCAACGACCGCTGTGGAAGCTTCAATGAGAGGACAAGAGGTTATCGAAAAAATTGAAAAACTTTCTAAACCGGTCATAGCCGCGATCAATGGGTACTGCCTTGGTGGAGGATTAGAACTGGCAATGGCATGCGACTTTAGAATAGCCGCAGAGCACGCCGAACTTGGAAACCCAGAAATAAAACTCGGGCTAATACCTGGTTGGGGAGGAACTCAAAGACTTGTAAGACTCGTTGGACTTGCAAAGGCAAAAGAACTTGTAATGCTTGGCGACAGAATAACAGCTGAAGAAGCTCTAAAAATTGGATTGGTTAACAAAGTTGTACCCTACGACAAACTTGAAGAGGAAACAAAGAAGTTTGCAGAAAAACTAGTTAAAGGCCCGCCAATTGCATTAAAGTATGCAAAACTCGCATTGAACTTCGGATCTCAAGTGCCCCTAAATATAGGGTTAAAACTTGAATCTAGTGTATTCGGTCTACTATTCTCTACAAAGGACCTAATTGAAGGTGTAACAGCATTTATGTCAAAGAAAGAACCAGAGTTCAAAGGAGAATAAATAACCTATTATTTCTTTTTATTTTAAGAGAAGAAAAAATTTAAGGTTTTAATCTTCTGTTTTCTTGTTATTCGGTTGCAACTCTATCTAGCACTGATTTTAGCTTCATAGCGTCTTCGAGAGATCCTTCAATTCTTAATTGTCCCGACATGTAAGCTGCAACTGAATCTAGTTCTCCCTTTAATATTTGTTCCCATACAGCTGAATCAGCCGTTAAAACTAGGGACGGATTTTCGTGTTGGCCTTTTACAACATTGAAGGTTCCTTCTTTTACCTCAATGTAGCAGGGTTCTCCATCAGTGACCGCTATTTGGAAAACCTTTTCGAAGCCAGCAAACTCGTCTTTTAGTTCTTCGATTTTAGCGGCTTTTTCTTCGAAAAGACTCTTAAGCATTTCGTATACGCCCATACTTACACACTCCCTTTCCTTATCTTACTATCGAAAGAACTTGCATAAAAAACTTCTGATATAGACTTTAGAAACCATTCAATGATGGTTTAATCATGTTGCTTTCTTCTTTGATAAAAACTGTAAATCTTCGACAATGCGTTGGCAGCCCTAGTTATGGATGTAAATACAGGAATTTTAGCTTTCAGGAAACTCCTTTTGCTTTTTAGCCATGCATTTTCACAGAAAGTTAGGGGAAGCACTATTAGGAAAGGCTTGCCCGCAACTAAGTATTCACGGCCAGCATCAATAACAATTTTAATCATTTTTTCAACAATGCCATGTTCACCAAAACTTTCCCTTAAAGTTAGATAATGAACTTGAAAGTCAAAAATAAGAGCATCCACATAATCCATAACCTCTCTCAGAGCAAATTCTACAGCATCAAAATTAAAAAAGGAATTAGCCAGATCAATAGGGTTCTTAACACTCACACCTACCGGCTGAATTACACTATGAATTTTCTCCTGAACCTTTCGAGGAAGTTCAGGAACATTAAAACCAAATCGTGCAGCCACGTCTGTACAAACCACGCTAGAACCACCACTAATCGAAACAATACCTAAATCCTTGCCTTTAGGTGGTGGAAGAAAAGAAAAGCCGCAAAGAACATCAATCATCTCCTCCAAACTCTGAACAGTCACCGCATTAGCCTGCTTAAGGGCACTTTCCCATATTTTGGCAGAACCAGCTAAAGCCCCAGTGTGCGACGCAACTGCTCTAGAACCAAGTTCAGTAACTCCACCTTTCCAAACAACGACAGGCTTTTCCTTTGTTGTTTTCTTTAAAACAGATAGAAGCTTACTACCATTCTTTACGCCTTCGATATAGAGGCCGATTACCTTTGTTTCCTCGTCCCACCGAAGATATTCTAAGAGATCGGGGCTATCGAAATCAGCAGCATTACCATAAGAAAAAACTTTAGAAAATTTCAGCCCCCAAACAGATCCGCAAATAATAATTCCAATCGCATTTCCACCACTTTGAGAAATAAAACCAACACTGCCGTTTTCTTTGGGTAGATCTGGTCTAAAACTTAAACCTTGTTTAGGAAAGTATACACCCATGCAATTTGGGCCAAAAACCCTAATTCCAACTTTCTTAGCGACTTCAGCAACCATTTTTTCTAATAAAACTCCTTCTTTTGTACCCGTTTCGGAAAACCCGGAAGAGAAAATCGTAGCTAGTTTTACACCTTTTTTAGCGCAATCTTTCAGAACCTTTGGAACTATTGGAGCTGGAACAGCGATTATAGCGAAATCAACTTCTTGAGGGACATCTAAAATACTTGGATAACATTTAAGACCCAAAATCTCTTTCTCCTTAGGGTTCACTGGGAAGATTTCACCTGGAAAACCATATTCCAAAAACGATCTGACCCAGTAAAATCTCCTCGTCCGAGAAGCTCCAATGATTGCAACAGATTTAGGTCTTAATAAATTATCGAAGCTTACAGGGTCAAACACCATAGTTCCCTCAACATCGTTTGTTTTACTATGTGTGAAATTTTGGGTTAAGCTAAACTGGTGAAATCAATTACAACAATCAAAGCTGAACAATTATAAATACTTAGCTTCACACGACGCACTAACTTGAATTTTAAGGCTATATAAGGGATAGGTATTTAAATGTGGTTAACTCTGCAAAAATTGTTTAACAGCAAGAACAAAACGATAACTACATAGTTCCTCAACCTATAGCGATAAAAACTAAGAAATTTGTTGAGGAAAACTAAATTTTGGTTAATAAATTAAGGATAATTTCTTTTAGCAAGTCAAGAATAATAACAGCAGCCGTCAAAAACGATAAAATCGATATCGCCCTAAGTATGTAAAATTTTGCAACTCTTTTTTCATAATATCTTCTTGGTCCAATATTAAGAAGAATAGGAGCAAGAAGAGAACCGATCAAAAGACCAAGAACGTTTTCAAGAGTAAGCAAAAGAGATCCAAGAAATATCTGAAGATTAAACATCCCAATAGCTATACCAACAACTACGGAAGGAGGTAACACCGCGGCAGCTATAGCTATTCCAGCTAAAACTTCTGGTATATCCATCGCCATAGCCATAATCGCCGCAAATCCAAGTAAAATTGCCATAATAACATAAATTAAGCTTGGCTCGCTTCTTAACATTATTTCAGACCCAAGTTTAATTTTCTGAGGGAAAATAAATCGCAATAAGAAGGTAAGCAAAGCTGAGAAAGATATTACTACCGCAACAAAGGATAATAATTCAAGTAGAGCCTTTAAAGAATCCCTTATTTTTCCAAGAGCCGAATTAATTGAAAAACTGTATATTGGTCCCAACATTGGTGAAAGCAACATAGCACCAATTATAATCGCTATATTATTTAGAAAGAGGCCTATAAGCGCTATCAGTCCAGCGACCACGGTAAGAGTGAGTTTTGGAACATCTACTTTCGTATATTTTTTAGCTTCCGATAAAAGTTTTTCTATCGGAATTTGAGGCTTTACCTTAGTATCCCTATTTAGTTTCTCCCTTATTCGGTCAAATTTCGTCGATATACCAGCTTCAATATTGGATACTATCATAATGTTCTTAGAAAACCTAAAATCTATGTTTTCCATCAATTCTTGAATTAACTCATTAAGAATTTCATCTGGGACAAGCAAATCAACATGATATATTTTGCTTCCGTCAGATTCCATTTCTTCAACAAACTTTGGCAAATCCTTTGATTCAATAATCTTTATTGCTTTTTTGAAGCTCCTTTCCAACAGATACAATTCCAGTTTCTTCATAATTCCCACCTTTCTGCGAAAAATTTGACAAAAGTTAGCGAACCCATGTGGCCAAGGGGAATTTAGAGACAGCAGCTGGCGGCAAAAGTAAGCTACACAGACTAATGGCAATTTCCATTCTGGACGTCTCTTGCAGATATTTCATTCATATATAGATTTCTTCTAGACTTTTGAGTAAGTTATCTTGCCATGTACCGTTTTAAGTATTTCGATTCTAAAAAAGAAAAAACTCAACTCAACTAAAAAAGAAAAAACATCATTAACACTTAAAATAAGCATGACGAAACAAATAGCAGTAAAAGCATGAAAATCCTATGATTTACAGCCTAAATACATTATAAATTCGGTTATACGTGGCGTCGTAGAACTTAGCCCTACGTCGCTAAAAATAAAAGTATTAAAAATAAAAGTGTCGTTGCATTACCCAGATGTCTCGCCTACAGCTACGATTCCGCCTGTGGACGAATCTTCAATCATTGCAGCGACATGGATAACTTCGCGAATGTTATGTTCGGTTACAATCAAGGTTTCACCCTTGCTGACAGTACCAAAAATATCTAGCAGTACTAAAAATTAGTATACAAACTGCTAACGGAGATGGAAGACAAAATTACATGGATTACATCTAGGGAAACCTAAAAAC
The DNA here is from genome assembly GCA_030587435.1 of Candidatus Baldrarchaeota archaeon. Next base: position 14,511 of record JAUQZC010000107.1, read on the forward strand.
AAGCAAGCCGCTTATAATGATCGGAGAAATCTTAGGATTTTAAACAGATATTACAATTAGCTTACAGAGCACCAAATACCTATATTTTAATACAGTAATTCTCGCAGCACTATATGGAATTGTTTCATATTACTCAAAATAAAACTCCATTTATTTTAATGGTAATTCCTTATAGGTTGCCTTTAACGCAAACCGTAGTCCTAGCTTTCTCTCGGATCATAACATTTCTAGCTTCTGAGTTCCTATCTAGAGGAATTTAAAAACCTGAAAATGAAAATAAACTCCTAATAGGTGTAATTTTTCCATTAATTCCCCCATGATAAGCATGTTAACGAACATTCTAGTTAGAATCCTTAGTGCCAAGAAAATCCCCCAGGAAAAGTTTGATTACATCAACTTTTTTCATTTCATCAGAACTATGGGCATTATGGATATTAACATATGCAATAGGCTTAGCAAAAGACCTAAAACCCACCAAAGCGGCATTAATATCCCTAATAATGGGATATACAAACTTAGTATTACTGCATTTTCAAAAATAAAGAACTAAAATCCCCAAAACCACTATAAAAAATAAAAATTCTTCTTCAAAAAGTGACAAATAAAAATAAAAAATTTAGATTTAAGTTCTGCGTCTTAAAATGATATACACTACCATTGCCCCGATAAAAAGCCCTGAAGGACCAGCAACAAGAAGACCAAAGTTCCTTCCAGCATTATATCCCTTACTACTTCCCGCTTGGTATCCTTCCTCGAAGCCAGTTGAATTCCCTTCATTAAAACCTGTTTCATTCCCAGCCTCAAATCCCGCTTGGTATCCTTCCTCGAAGCCAACCTCATAAGGCTTAATAAACGAAACCTCAAAGCTCACCGTGCCCTCCCCTTCAAATATAAGGTACACCGTAGCATTTCTATCAGCAATGAAGTAGTATGAAACATTGTCGTAAGTCTGAGGAACTATAGTGGTTGCATACATACCGTACGGACCTCTGAATGGACAGTTCCCTTCACTATCAATAATAGTAATTTTTCCAGAAGTTAGATCGTATCCGTATTCGGGTTTAACAGTTATCACATAGGTGTAGTTTTCAATGATATCAAACTGGTAAACTTTAAAACTTTCCAGCGATACCTTTTCAACGGTTCCAAAGCTGTAAATAGCTGGTTTAGCTTCATCAACGCTTAATGCAACCCTCGAAGTACCGTTAACCTCAGAACCAAAATACTCAGTTACAGTCACAAGGATATACACTGGACTATCAAAGACAGAGGGACATTGAAGAACAGCAGAGGTATTTACAGCTTCCGCATAGGGGCCATAATAATAATAGTAGTAAGAATACCATAAGTACCAGTTCTCAATGCTAGATGGAAGCACTACTATCTCCACGTAACCACGTCTTACGTATTCCAGAGGTGTTGCATTGATTGTATAAACGGAACCACATTCAGTATCTAGTTTAAACACCCTGTAAACAGGTCCGACAGTGGTATTAGTGTTAAAAGTAATAGTACTGCCTGGAGTGATAGTTTCAACATCTCCAGTAACATTTAACGATAGTTTTACAGTTACATTTTCCGAAGGAGTCAGAGAATATCCACTCCAATCATACTCTGGCTCCACATAAACATAGAGAAAAACTAGACCCGCCGATGTAAATAAAGGCTCTGTTTGTAAAAGAGTTTCCGGTGTACCGTTTCTGTAAAATAGTCTTTCGCCAAATATGAAAGAGATAGGTTCTTTGAAATAAGTAGACCCCGTCAAATACCAACCATAAAACAAACCATAATAGAATGGTAGAGATATTTCGACCACGTTTTTCCAATCTGTCTTCTCCTCGTAACTCATGTTTTCAGCAGGGTAATTTACCGTCAAATAAGTTACCGTCGAGCTAGGCCAGTAACCGTACTGCCATAAGCCAACAGGCTGCACATATGCTTGTACACTTACATTTCCGCCATCTGTTACGGAGATAGAAAGTTCGTGATATTTATCTGGAGATAGTTGAACAACAGCGAACTGAGGTTGAAGATTTGATAAATTAAATTCTAAGAATGTTGAGGCTTCCCCGCTAAGTACTGGAGCATCAATTTTTTCAACCGTAATATTTAGTAGAACATAACTTGCATTAAGAGCTTTGAATTTGCTGCTTGTAACACTAAAATAGTAGGTCTCTGGAAACAAGTAAAGTGTTCTTCCACTAGTGAGGTTAAGTATTCCAGCATCAGGAGGATAAATCCGAGAACCTAGAGAAAATTCAACATAGTACCCCATGTAGTAGTGGACACCATGTTCTTTGTCAAATAGAAGTATGCTGCTAAACGGTTCAATATTTATTGAGTATGAAAACCATTCCAAAGATGAGTACACATCAGTAATATAACTATATACGTAAAACCATGTTTCCTGCGAGTCACCAAATATATTCACTATTTTTAATTCTGCATCGTATACGTGAACACCGTCTGAACCATTGTATACTAATGTTAGATTGTTTTCCCCATTTAGCACAACGTAACTTGGATCCACATCTAAAGTAAAGTACGAGTCTTCTGTAATCGTGCCTATACTAAAGTTATTTAGATACACTGTCAAATTTTCGTTAGGATCAATCCAATCAGTATCTATTGTTAAAGTAGCACTTTCTATAAGTTTTGAAGGGTCTGATATGTTGTAATGAAGCTGCGCATTTAAGGTTATATTGTAAACCCCTGCTTCCTCAACATCAAATCTATATATTTTGGTTTCTTCCTCTTCTGTCCAGTTAAAAGAGTTTAAACCCATGCTAAGCATTTCAAAGTCCCTTAGAGAAGTCTGTTTTTCAATTGTAAACTCCACTTCTACGGTTTCTTCCCCGTAGAGTGACCAGTACATGTCGATCATGAGCGTCCCCGTATTAATAAAGACGTATACTCTGTACATTGAATCCGTTTCTCCAGGGTACTCCATGTAAAAACTTTCATAATCTATCTCATCTTTAGTGCTTATGTTTCTGTCACAGAACGGCGAATAGACTTTGCCCGAAGAATAAATGGAGCACCAACCGTCAACCCAGCTTCCTCTTGTTAAATTTGCTGTCATGTTTAAGAAGTAGACACCCGGATCTGTTATCTCCAAAACATAATACTCTTCCCGGTAAGTTGCATTGAATGTTGCAGTTACTGTTTGATTTAGTGAAACTTCCATCAACTTTATATCCTCTACACCTTCGTTAGGTAGTGAAGAAAACGTATATGCGTTCTTCGCCACGAAAATGCCGGTTAGAAACAGTAGAACTAGGATTATTGGATAACACTTCTTGTTATCCAACTGCCTTCCTCCTACCAAAACTTTTATTGTACGTTAATATTTTGAAAAAAGGGTTATATTTATACTTTTCTTCTCTTTTGGTCTATCTCGTTAATATTATAATATTACTATACACTATGACTCATTCTTGTATGTGTGTTGTTGTTTTATCAGCTTCAGATATCCGTATTAGCATATAGAAACACGGTTATGGTATTTTTACTTCAAAATAGGATTGCGAAGTATCTACGGGAACCGTTAAAGAGTCTGAGAAAGACTTAAATTCTGTATAGTAACACTTTTTTTAAATTTGGTAATACTGGAGAGCGGCATCCTATGGTTAGAATAACTATGGTTGGCTACCAATTTAGGCCTTCTCTTTTAGAAGCTGTCAAAAAGGTGAATAAGGTTACAAATAATGCTCTTAATTTCAAATTCTATAACACACATGACATTGATAAAGAACTAATTGATTTAGATCTCTTCGTTAAGGACCTCCGAGATTCTGATATAGTACTTATAGATGTTAGAGGCGGAGACACGTCAAGCAAGCTGATAGTTGACACCCTTAAAGATCTTCAAAACACGGTAGTTGTGTTTGTCGGCGGGTCTTCGGAAATAATTAATTTAACAAGAATGGGAAGCTTCTCCATACGAAAATTTTCTTCTCTAAGGGAAAAGCCGATACTTAGGAGGTTTATTAGGAGAAGTGAAATGGATTACGGTAAACTGTTAAAAATGCGGGAAAGATTTGAAAAAATTGGATCCAAGTTTCCCGTAGGCATATTCAAACATGCTAGGAACTACGCTCTACTCCTTAAATATTATGAAAATCCATGTGTGGAAAACTATTATGGAATGTTTCTTTTACTTTTAAAAGAATATGGAAAAGTTAAAATCGATGTTGAAATCCCGAAACCAAAAGTTTTGCCCAGCATGGGAATACAAAACTTTGAAACCGAAGAAATTTTTGAAGATCTTGACGAATATTTACGTCAATATAGGTTTAAAGATAGACCTTTAATTGGAATACTTTTTTACGGTGGATACCATTACGATCAATCTTATCCCGCTGCAAAACTTCTTGCAGAAAAACTTGAAAAACTAGGATACGGAGTAATACCCGTATTTTGTTCAGATCTCAGATACTACCTTGCCATTGAAAAATTCTTCTTCAAAAACGGAAAACCAATAATAGAGGCTTTAGCAGACCTCCTATGGTTCAGATTTGCTGGAGGCCCCATTGGAGGAGACCACAAAATAACCCTCGAACTACTATCTAAACTCAATGTACCCATATTGCATGGAATCCACCTATCTTCTAGAACCGTCGATGAATGGAAGAATTCAAAAGACGGAATACCGCCTATCGAAACAGTTACAACCGTCATTTTACCTGAGCTTGACGGTAGAAACGAGCCCATAGTGACCCACGCCACCAAACACCGTTTTATGAACGGTTTAAAAATTGAGGAATACGTTGCAATCGAAGACCGCATAGAGAAAATGGCAAAAAAGCTTGCTAAATGGGTGAAACTCAGAAAAAAGAAGAACAGCGAGAAGAAAATAGCGATAATCCTGTACAACTATCCACCTGGGGAAGAAAACCTCGGGAAAGTCGCCTACTTGGATGCCTTTGAAAGTTTAGCCAAGCTTCTAAGGGCAATGAAAGAAAGAGGATACAAAATCACGTCTACACCTACAGGTAAAGAACTAAAAGACATGCTTATCTCAAACGGCATTGTTAACTCCGGTGAATGGGTGTTAACCGCCGAAAACGTGGAGAAAATTCCAAAAATTGCTGTGGAAAAATATACCGTGTGGCTTAAAAGCACACCTAACAACGCAGTAAATAAAGTAGTTAAAGAGTGGGGGCCTCCACCTGGTCAAATAATGACCTATGAAAATTCAATTTTGATTCCTGGAATCGTACTTGGAAACGTTTTCATTGGACTCCAACCTTCTAGAGGTGTACATGAAGACCCCACAAAAATATATCATGATAAGGATTTACCACCGCATCACCAATACATTGCTTTTTACAAGTGGATTAAACACGAGTTTAAAGCTGATGCAATTATTCACCTCGGAACACATGGAACATTAGAGTTCTTACCAGGTAAAGAAGTCGGCTTATCAAATGAATGTTTCCCAGATATTCTTATAGATGATCTTCCAAACATCTACATTTACCACGCTGTTAACTCCTCTGAGTCTTCTATTGCAAAGAGAAGAAGCTATGCGGTAATAGTTAACCATGCAAGTCCCCCCTTTACCATCAGCGAGTTGCACGGCGACTTTCATGAAATTGAACGTTTAATCATGGAGTATTTTGACATTAAACAATATGATGAGGATAAAGCTGAAAAAACAGCGGAAAAAATAGTGAAGAAAGCTAAAAAATACAATTTAGGGGAAACCGTCGAAGAAATTTACGATAGAATTCAAGAATACAAGCGTTCACTTATTCCCAAAGGACTTCACATACTTGGAAACATATTATCATCAAACAATATTTTAGATTACTTGGTCTTCCTAGCAAGATACGATAGAGGGAAAATCAAAAGCATCCACAGAATCCTTAGTGAAGCCCGTGGACTAAACTATGATGAAATTTTAGCAAAACCACACAAAAGAGCCTCCAATGGAAAGCTGTATTCGGAAATTCTATCCGAAATTGAAAAAGAAGTCAAAGAGATCATAAAAAGATGTGTGATTGAAAATAACCCAGTAAACATTCTAGACTTAAAAGTTAATAGAAGAGAGCTAGAAGAAACAATAAGCTTTCTGCGAGGAATTTATGAGAGAATTTTAAAATCCGACGAAATAAACTCTGTTTTAAACGCGTTAGAAGGAAAATTTATCCAACCGGGTCCAGGTGGAGACTTCATTAGAACCCCTGAAATTTTCCCAACAGGGAGAAACACCTACCAACTCGATCCAACTAATATACCAACTGAAATCGCCATGGAACGAGGAGAAAAAATAGCAGAAGAATACTTAGAGAAATTTTACAAGAAACACGGCAGATATCCTAAAACAGTAAGCGTCGTTCTCTGGGCTTTTGAAACCATGAAAACAGGAGGAGAAACAATAGCTGCAATATTCAGACTTCTAGGAGTAAAACCAATATGGAAAAGCATCTACATAAGAGACCTCGAGATAATACCGCTTTCACAGCTAAACAGACCTAGAATAGACGTAGTTGTAACAATTTGCGGAATCTTTAGAGACACATTTTACAACATTGTTGAACTCCTCGACAAAGCTTTTAGAAAAGTAGCCAGTCTCGACGAACCACCAGAATTAAACTACATAAAAGCGAACGTAATGGAAGCATCAAAGAAATACGGCGAAACATCCCTATTCAGAATCTTCGGACCGCCGGAAGGACAATATGCTACAAGCCTAACATCTCTAATTGAAAGCTCCGAGTGGAAAAGCGAGGCAGACTTGATTCAAGCCTATTTAGAGAGCATGAAATTCGCATATGGAGAAAAAAGTAGAAACGTTGAGGCAAAAGAACTATTCAACTTCATGCTTTCCAGCGTAGATGTGGTCACACAGATCAGAGACACCGTAGAATACGAAATTACTGACTTAGACCATTACTATGAATTCCTCGGCGGATTAACTAAAACTGTTGAAAAAACCAAGGGCAGTAAACCTTTAGTTCTCGTTGCAGACACAACAAGGGAAAAAATTAAAGTTGAAAACGCGGAGGACGCGGTGAAAAGAGGAGTAGTAACCCGAATTATTAATCCTAAATGGTTAGACTCTATGCTTGACCACGGCTATAACGGCGCAACGAAAATCGCGGATAGAGTTGAATACATGCTCGGCTTAGCTGCAACACTTGGCGGAATTCAAGACTGGATGTGGAACAAAGTAGCAGAAAACATAGTATTCAACAAAGAGAGATCAGAAAAAATTAAGAAGGAAAATCCATGGGCTCTTCGAAAAGTTATAAGCAGATTACTTGAAGCCGAGAAAAGAGGCTATTGGAAAGCTGATAAAGAAACCTTAGAAAAACTAGAGGAAGAATACCTCCGACTGGAAGATATTCTCGAAGAAAGCACATATGTTAAGGGTGGAGGATGATCGAGTTGCCGCACCATATTCGTTTCGTGTTTCCATTTTCGGCCATAATCGGCCAGGAAAAAATGAAAAAAGCGTTGTTACTTAATGCTATTAATCCTAGGATTGGCGGTGTTCTAATTCGTGGGCAAAAGGGCACAGGAAAATCTACAGCGGTCAGAGCCTTGGCAGACCTTCTCCCAGAAATAAAGGTAGTTAATGGTTGCCCTTTCAATTGTAATCCAGACAACCCGCTTGAGATGTGCGACATATGTTATGAGCGATATGAAAGAGGTGAAAAGCTGCCATTTATAAGAAGAAAAGTGAGGATCGTAAATTTACCGTTAAACGCCACCGTAGACAGGGTTGCCGGAACACTAGACATAAAAAGAGCGATAAAAGAAGGAATAAAAGCTCTTGAACCAGGACTGTTAGCAGAAGCAAACCGAGGCATCCTATATATTGACGAAGTCAACCTTTTGGATGATTATGTAGCAGATATACTACTTGATGCAGCTGCCAGCGGCGTAAACATTGTTGAACGAGAAGGCATATCTGTATCGCATCCTGCACGCTTCATATTAATAGGTACCATGAACCCTGAAGAAGGCGAACTAAGACCCCAACTACTTGATAGATTTGGGCTTCAAGTTGAAGTCCAACCAATAACCGACCCAAAACTACAAGTGGAAATCGTTAGAAGAGTTGAAGAATTTGAAACAGATCCTCTCAACTTTATTAAAAAATTTGAAAAAGAACAAAAAGAACTGAAAAGCAGAATAGCAAAGGCACGTCAACTTCTTCCAAACGTTCAAATAAGTGATACACTTCTCCACAACATAGCAGAAATATGTGCTCAATTCGCTGTCAGTAATAGAGCTATAATTGTCATTACAAAAACAGCTAAAACGATAGCCGCTTTCAACGGAAGAACAAAGGTAACTAAGAAAGATGTGCTGGAAGCAATGGAACTTGCATTAC
>JAUQZC010000113.1 GCA_030587435.1 Candidatus Baldrarchaeota archaeon
CTTTAATTCTTCATAATTGAGCTGTGGTCCTTTAAAATCAGAAACCAATGTTTGGTATTGAAGTGCATAATCGAGAAGATTGAAAATCTCTCTAACTAATTTTATAAACTCTGTTTCTATGACTTCAACAGTAATTTCTGTCAAAGTTTCACCATGTTGTTGCTGCAATATCCAAGATTGCAGATCTTTTAACATTAAACCGAAAAACTTGAGGTAAAACTTGGCTAAACTATTCCGAGAATAAATTTCATCGCTTGAAGGACGTATTCCTCCTAGAAGAAGAGGCCTATCTTCTTCCTTTACCTCACTTAATGGTAGATTACCAAATTCCATCTTAAGCTCTTCAAAATATTCCTTAATTACCCATGCAGTTCTCCAGAGAGGAATTACCGAATTCGTTATATAGCTTTTCCATTCCTCTTCGTTTGTATAATCAATAAATCCTTCTATTTCATCATACGTTCTCATTTTTCATCACTTTAAAGTTTTCAGCTTTCATAATTAATGAATGTTTGGATAACTTTTTAAATCATTATTCCATTTAGGCACTAGCACGCGCTCCGATAAAAGTTTCAAAAAAATAGCAGCAATGACCATCAGTCAAGCAGATGAGCTCTTAAGAAAAATAGCCAGAGGTTATATTTTGAAGAGGTAAAATTATAGACCTAACGCGCGTATAAAATTTTTGAATCGAAAAACGGATTTTTATTTTGAATCACACACATACCTCACACTGCATATAATTACATGCATGAAAGTTACACACAATTCAGTTAATACTGAATAGTTTAAGAAGACAAGCCTTTCCCTTAAATCAGCGCACCTTCAAAAGGGTTGCTCCAAGCATATGTTAAACACGTAAAGTTTTTTAAACAGGGGCATATTAAAATGTCTTGATAACTAAAGCATTTAATTTGAAAACTGAAAATAATTAATAATTAGGAAACTATCTTGGGAGGCAAAAAGTTGAAACGCAACTTTGCCTTCCTTTTTCTCATCTTCTCCCTAATAGTGCTTGGTCCCTCCGTGTTTTCACCCTTATCACACGCCCAAACAAGTTGGGTTGAATGCACTCCCACGAGTTTTTGTGGCGGTTACGGAGAAGCTGTCGTTGGGACAGGAGACTCTATATATATTGTTAGATGTTTATATGCCACTAGCGAAGTTTACTTCTGGAAATATGATCCAAAAACAGATACATGGTCAAGTTTAAGCACACCCTCTGTTAATGGTGAAACAAAAGGAATATTCAGAGGTGGAACGTCGCTTGCATGGGACGGTGAAGATCATATCTACGCATTGGCAGGGGCAAGGTACAGCGACTCCGACCGTAGACTCTTCCTCCGTTATTCCATCTCCACGGATAAGTGGGAAATACTACCTGACACACCTCATCCTCAGGGAGCCGGGAATGCGCTTTGCTGGTCTGGTTACGACAATAAACTTTACGCCTTTTTGGGAAGCAGAGAACACGGGACAATTTTCGCTTGTTACGATCCAGCCACTAATAGTTGGACGGTTAAAAGCGATCCTCCGGGATGGACTGATGACGGAGCGTCCCTTGTTTGGACCGGCGGAAAATACATCTACGCACTCCGCGGCGAATACTATGAAACAGCACCTTGCCGCGATTTCTGGCGCTACAACATTGAAACTGATACTTGGGAAATATTAGAACCTATTCCAGATCTCGGCGGTGTAGGTGACGGTGCCTCGCTAATTTGGGTAGGCAATTTCATACCTGAACTAGCTGACTTCATTTACGCGCTCGGAGGGGGAAGTTGCTACGAAGATCCCGGCTACGGCTTTTACCGTTACTCAATATCAAGCGACACTTGGGAAATACTGGATGATATTCCGTATCCAGTAGGCTACTATGTTGGTAACAGGCTGGGGTTTGCTGAGGGGCACCTATTTTATTGGCAAGGAACTCCGAGTACATGGCCAGGTGGAGGAAACCGATTTTGCGCCTACCCTCTTATCGATAACATTCCACCAACATGCACCATCACACAGCCAGACGAAGGAACATATGTCAGTGGCACGGTTCAAGTTACAGCGAATGCTACCGATAATATCGCGGTAGAAAAAGTTGAACTCTACGTAAATAATACCCTTCAAGACATCGATAACGAGGTTCCATATGAATGGAGTTGGGACACAACAACATATGAAGATGGAACATATACGCTAACAGTCATTGCCTACGATACTTTCTCAAACACAAACACAACAAAAATCATCATCACAATTGACAACACGGAGCCAAATGTTAGTATAGTTTTCCCTGCGAGTGGAAGCTGGGTTAGAGGTGTTGTAAATATTTCTGTTTCCATAAATGATTCTGGAAGCGGAGTAGAAAGAGTAACGTTCATAATTGATGGGAATATGTTGTTCAACGATACTGTTGCTCCATATGAGTATAGTTTGAATACGACCTTGTACTTGGATGGTGAACATACAATCACTGTTATAGCTTATGATAGAGCTGGGAACAGTAGAACTACTAGCGTAGTTTTCTATGTTGATAATTCGCCGCCGATCGTGGAAATGATTTATCCAACGGAAGGTGACTTTATTAAGGGAACCGTCAATATAACTGTATCTGTTGACGATTTTGGGGTTGGAGTTGAAAAAATCTTATTCATAGTGGATGGAACCATTTTATTTAACGATACAAATGCCCCATATAGTTATGTTATCGATACAAATACGTACGATGATGGATTACACAACTTAACAATCTTAGCATACGACAAACTTGGAAGTATGTCTTCAATAACAATAACACTATTCATAGATAACACGGCTCCACTAGTGAGTATTAACTTCCCAGTAAACGACTCTCTTCATAACGGAATAATATGTATCAATACTACCTGCGAGGATATAAACATAGAGACAATAGAATTGTACGTAAATTCCACCTTGATAGCATCTTGGAATACAAGTGGCATACATGTTTACGAATGGAATACTACAACTTATTTGGATGGCATATATGAATTAAGAGTTTTAGTCGTAGACAAAGCAGGAAATATAGCAACTGAATTTGTTAGAGTAATGGTTGACAATTCAGGGCCTACGATAGGTGAGGTTTCACAGGTTCCGCTAATTCCTCGCAGAGGTGAAAATGTTACAATAAGTGTTTCAATCAGTGATTTGAGCAATGTTGCAAACGCAACTTTGTATTATAAGGTTGAAGGTGTTTGGAATTCTGTTGAAATGGTTCTAAGTGGAGATGTTTGGGTAGCAACTATACCTAGACAGGAGAGTGGAGCGAAAATCGAATATTACATTGAAGCTTATGACATTCTTGGGAATAAAGCTTTAAGTAAAACCTATAGCTATGTAGTTTATGAAACAGTTCCTCCTTCCATGAAAATAGAGCAACCCTTGAATAACTCTTTCATAAGAGGTATTGTAAATGTTTCCGTTGATGTTTTTGATTCGTCTGGAGTCGAGAAAATTGAAATTTACATCAATGGGGAACTCGTTTACACGGATTTCGAGAGTCCATATGAATGGATGTGGAACACTTCAGCCTTAAATGACGGGGCTTTTATTTTAGAAGTTAAAGCGTTTGATATTTTCCAAAACACTAATACGACGAAGATAATGGTCACTATAGATAATACGCCTCCAAGCTTGAATATAATTTCTCCAGAGGAAGAATTATATGCCCGCGGCGTTTTCAACATTTCCTTAATTGTAGAAGATAGCTTGAGTGGTATAGCAAAGATCTTCGTCATTATAGATAATACAATGACCTTTGATATTATCGAAGAGCCTTATCAGTGTAGCGTTGACTCAACTTCACTTGCAGATGGGGAACATAACATTACTGTTGTAGCTTATGATAAAGCTGGAAATAATAAGACTGTTAGTATAGTTTTCTACGTGGATAACACAGCTCCAAGTGTAGGTATAGTTTTCCCTGCGAATGGAAGCTGGGTTAGCGGCGTTGTAAATATTTCCGTTTCTGCAGAAGATGTTGGTTCTGGTGTTGACTATGTTGCTTTTGGAATATATGGGTCGCCGGAACTTCTATGTAATGATACTGTAGAGCCTTATGAGTATAGTTGGGATACAGAAAGCTACGCAGAAGGTAAGCAGCTCTTAGCAATTATTGTAAAAGATAAAGTTGGGAACTATCAATGTGTAGTTCTTGAATACTATGTGGACAATACTCCGCCAAGTATTTCAGCAGTAGAATGTCCTTCCGAGGTTGAGGAAAACGTTGCTGTGAAAATTAATGTCACCGTAACTGATGTGGGAAGCGGGGTTGACGAGGTTATTTTGTCTTATAGTGTTGATGGCGGGGAGACTTGGGTGAATTTAACGGCGACGGCTAAGAGTGGAGATGTCTACGAGACTGCAATTCCCGGGCAAACCGCAGGTACAACTGTTCAACTTAAAGTAATAGCTGTTGACGAAACTGGAAATGTGGCTGTAAGTCAAACCTATAGTTATGAAGTAGTATCTGAAGAGCAGCCACCCGAAGAAGGAGAACAACCCCCACCAGAAGAAGAGACACCTCTTCCCTCACCTCTCGGAGCTTCATGGACTTTAATAGGCGGAATAGGTGCTGTTGTGATTGCTGTAGTTGTACTCATTATAGCTAGGAGAAGGGGATAAACAAGATCTAAGGGCATTTTGCAGCCCGGAGAACCGGCACACACCAACCCCTTCAACCTAACCAATTTTTCAACTTTAACCCGCAAATTTTGAATTATAACTTCCCGCTTGGAATAATTATTCTAAAATGCTTCCTACTCAAATTCCAGAACTTAGGGACTTCTAGAGGAACATTCCTCTCCCTAATAACTTTCCAGTTCTCCTCGCTTGTAACACAAAGCCAATAAGCCATTCAAACACTCCCCATCCACACTACTAAGGTTGCTAACCTTGCATCCAAGTTAATTTTATCTTCCAACATTATAAATCCTGTGTTAAATCATCTGTTGGAAGGTAAGTCTAAAATCCCTGTAGCCCTATCTAGTTTTCTCACAGCCCATACAAAGTCCTTCATCTTTGAGAAAAATTGCCCTTTAAGTTTTTCAAGCTCAACCTCTCTATCGGCGGGATGCATTTTAGCCATCTTTATCTCCTCAATTCTATGTGCTATCGAATGTATCTCCCCATCCAATTTCTGAATCTCCTCCCTTAAGATGCGAGGCAAAACCTTAATTCTCAGTTTCTCAAAAACCTGCTTACCCTCAAAGTCACGGAGCCTTAATCTTTTCTCCTTCAGAAAACCAAATGTTCTTGAAGCGTTTTCAATAATTGTTATGTAGCCCCAATTAACCCTTACCTGAGCTGGAAAACTCCCTTCCCAAGCATCGGGTTCAATGTTCAGCTTTCCGTCGGATTCCGCCACAAATGGTCCAAAAAGTGCATCTGTCTCCACGTTGTAAAGGAAGAGGGTGTCTCCTTTCTTAACCATCTCCACTTCCCTCAGCCTCTCCTTGATATCCCCAAAAAGTTTCCTTTGAAAACACTCAGCTTCCGTTCTTTTCGTACATATAAATTTCCAATATCTCACCATTATTGGCCTCCTTAATCGATAGAAATTGTTGTGTCGTAGCCTGCAAGTAAATGATAATGTAAGCAGGTTTAACGGTCTTAACGGTCTCAAAATCATTGGGTGAAGTTGCTATTTTACTGACTTATATTTCATGTATCGACATGTAATCGTTTGAGTGATAGTAGGAGAAATTTGCAATCCGTAAATTAATAATTTTAACTACATAGACTTGAATTGTTCCTTGAATATGAATTTTGATAATGAAGTTAGGTTGCGTTGTATTACTTTCACCCTTCCCTCCCTAACATCTTTTATTAATTTAACAGCTCCATCAATATCGTAATATAATTGAATGACCTGCCTTATAGCCTCTCGAATAACATCTTCATTTCTTCGAGCTTCCTGGTAAGTATATCCAAAAGCCCTACACACTTCATAAATCTGCTTATTAATAAATGGAATGTCCTTCAATCGTTCTTTTAAAGCCACCTCTACTTCACTTTTATCAAGATTTTCAAGTTCAGCAAATATTATGTCAAAAATGGTTTTACCAGAATGTGAATACAATAACTCAAAAATGTCTTCTAATCTTAATTGAAATCTTAAATAGATACCATACGGTTTTGGATACCATCCCTTAATTAAACCACCCTTCCCATTACCCATCTTAATTAGAATGAGGTCAAGTAGGGTTCTAGCAATCTTAGACCCAAAAGGGTGTAGAAGCGTCAATTTATCTTTTGATAACTCAACGATAAGAATCTCTTTAGATGGAATAGGTTCTTCAATTTTCCTTAAGTCCTTTAAGATTTTTAACCTAAGTTTTCCCTCATCCTCAATTTTAACAGGATTCTTACCTAAATAGTAAAGAATATTTTTAAAGAATCTCTTAATTTTTAAAGAAAGCCTATCAAACAAATTTTTCCTTACATATTCCCTGTAAATTTCATCTACCAGTTCGTAGAATTTTTCCGCTACCATCTTATCTGTGTCGACACCCCCGCCCCTCCAAAAAGGTAACTCCTCCATCTCTTCCTCCGTACATTCTTTAACATATATTCTTCCTCCTCCAATGTGATATCTTATGCCTTTCACCTCCCATCTTTTACCAGCAAACCAAAAAACACTCCCTTTCCTAAGCGTGATAGCATAATACCAGTCCAAATCCCCAATCTCCTTCTTTTCTTCATTGACTTTAAACGTGAAGTTAGGAGGTATGTAGCTGCAAAGTCCATATATTATGCTTTTCTTTGTCCTTCCTGCCCAAATCCACCTCATTCTGTTCGGGTTAATTTCAAAGTTTTCTATGCAAAATATTAGCCCGCTCTCAAGTAAGAGGTCACAGATATATTCCTTTAATTGCTTAATGTTCTTGAAAATTTGAAGCTTGGATAAAATGTTTATCGACCTATCTATCACATCTTCACAAGTTTTAGGAACATCTATTTTTATTTCCGGCTCTTTAATCCCCATCCAGTCAGCTAACTTCTTAGATGAAAAACTTTGTTCATTTCTCATGTTATAAGCTTGGAACAGCATTTGCTGAATTGTTTGAAGAGCTACATCAAGTGGCAAATCAAGTACGACATGTTCTTCTTTCTCTAGCGATTTCTTTTCGGCTAGTCTAAGTAATGCATACACTTCTAGGGCGTCTAAGGGGTCGGTGGTTAAAATTCTACCTTTGGATACTTCCCTTGGTTTATGACCGCCTCTACCCATCCTCTGAATGAGATAAGACAAAAGTGAAGGAGAAGATATTTGTACAACTTCCATCACATCCTTATAGTCTACACCTAGCTCCAATGCCCTCGTACAAACAACTAAGCTCAGTTGCTTGTTTTCAAGCTTAGATTCAACTTCCTCCCTAATATCCTTACTTAGCGAACTGTGGTAAACCGCAATATCCTCAATACCCCTATTTTGAAGGTCTCTGGTCAACAGCTCGCTCATATATCTCGTATTTGTAAAAGCCAGTCCCACAGCAGATTTACTTTTATGTTTCTCCGTCACCTCACGTAGCTTATCAATTATGAAGTCTGACATTTGCTTCAGGTCTTCTTTCTCAGGAAGCTGAACAACCAACTTGTACCTTTTTACTTCCTTACCTCTAATTAATTTAAGTTTCCCGTCACTACCGCCGAAAAACTCAGCTACTTGCTCAGGTTTCGGAACAGTTGCAGATAGACATATCCTCTGAAAACTGCGATTTACGAAGTGTTTAATTCTCTCCAAAAGGATGGCTAAATGAATTCCTCTCTTATTGTAAGCTAACTCGTGAACTTCGTCCACAACCACGTGTTTAACGTTAAACAAAGCACGTAACAGGCGAAAATTGAAACCGAACCTCGTATCTAAAATTACTTCAAGAGATTCGGGAGTAGTTATTAAAATGGTTGGAGGAAGATGCTCAATAAAAATTCTCTCTTTTTCAGAAACATCGCGTGTCCACATTTCAATCCTAATATTCCCTCCCAGTTTCTCAATGTATGTTTTCAATCGTTTGTACATATTTCTGGCTAGTGCTCTAAACGGGCTAATGTAAAGAATCTTTACGCCATCGAAATCTTTATTGTTAAGTAAAATGCTGAATAAAGGTGCAAAAACGGCTTCAGTTTTCCCACTACCAGTGGGGCTCATCAGAAGAACATTTTCGCCCCTAAGGATACACGGAATCGCTTTCCTCTGAATTGAAGTGGGTTTTCTAATACCTAAATCCTCTAGCAGCTTTCTCACGAAGGGATGCAGCAAATCAAACTCGTTTTTAAAGAAGCTAAAATTCCTTAATACCCTTCCAATAACTCGCCTTTTTCTATCAGCAATAGGTTTCTTACGAAGAAGCTTGCTGTAGCCGCACCATCGACAAACAAGATAAATTCCATCTACCCTTTCCTCATAGTTCAGAAGCATGCCACAATTTGGACAAAAATATGCATCCAAAAGCAGCGCTCCCCCATTCATATTGCTAAAGGTCAATTAACCTTACATCCAAGTCAATTTTGTATATACCCCCAACATTATAAATTCTGTATGGCGCGCATGAACAAACCATGAGCATGTAAGTTAGGACGTAGCATGGCGACATCATACACTCATCGAAGTTGTGCCCTGCACGAGTTCCCATAGGCCTCCATGCAAGGAACGAACTTTACCTGTTTTCTCTAACCATCGAAGCGTTTCTTCAATTTCGTCAGATGGTAGACCGGAAACGTAGGTTAATTCCTCAGTTAGTACGGTTTTACGTATCTTTGAAAGATCGAACATTATGTGTAAAAGTCCTTGAGACATTTTCTTTCTTCTTCGGGAGGCTGAAAACTTATGTATGACGATTAGAGTGACAAGAACGGCGAACCACACACTAATCATTTGATCCAATGTTAGTGGAGTGGCCGCAGCGATAAACAGTGCAGGCAGCCAACCTAGCAACAGCCACATACCGGCAATCCCGCCCCATACGGGCTCTACTTTAAGAGGATGTAGAAGAGGACGGTATTTCTCCGCAAGTTCTTTAATAGTTTTGTCGTAACCTTCAATAGGCTCAATTCCAACGTCGAGAAGGATCTTATCTCTCACGGCTTCACGTGACTCAATAGCTTCGTTAAAGAGTTTATCAAACTTTTCTTCATCCCAGATGACAATACCATATCTCTCAGCGAGTTCTAAATCTTCAGGTTTAACTTTAATTCCCACTAGTATAAGAATAACCTTAAGACCTAACTCTTCACTTTTGCTGTGCCACTCATGTATTAGGTTCCTTACGGTTAGGGAAGCTTTTTCATACTGCTTGCATTCAACAGCTATTCTTCTTCCCTGATAGACTACAAGCACATCTATCTCATAATTGTTTAATTTGACATTAAGTTGTGGATTTAGCCCTACAAGACGAAATAGCCTTGCAACATCCCTCTCAAGCAAACTCCCTTTCCGCAGGGTAACTTTTGGATTTTCTGGCGACCTCGCCTCCATGTGGAGCGCGCGGGTTCTTAGTGGGCACCTGTGAAATGAGCAGAAGTCATTTAATTCACTACACCACTCGTATGTTGACTCGTAATATGGACATTTTCTTCTAAGTTTCCTCCACTCCGGCTCTTTAGCCACCTCTTTAAAAATTTTGTACTGCCACATCGGGTGTAAATCTTCTAGTCCCAACTTTTTTCACACACCTAAATTCATGAAAAGTTAGGTTAGCACGTGCTCTAAGTTAATCTTATCTTCCAACATTATTATAAATTCTATGTCTTTAAATTATAGTTTGTTCATCTTTTTGTAAAGCATACACCAATTGGCTCAACTTATAAAGGTAGCAGAATAGTTTTTCTTATTTGTCTATAATAAATCTGCGTCTTCAAACATTTTAAGTATCTTAATATTCTGATAATGTCCATAGACTTACAAAATGTTAAGTGCGTTCAAAATTTGAGTAACATAGGTATCGTTTAATTTGTTGATTTTCTTCTAAAAAAGAATTTTAACATGTTTTACTTGTGTTATTATCGCGTATTCTCCGTTTGAAGCTGCAATAATATCTTTTTGTTGGTGTTTGCCGATGATCCAGAAGTATTTTCTTCCTAAGACTTTCTCTATTTTCCTTACTATGCCCACTTCTACTGCTCTTCTACCTCTGAGGAAAAATAGGTAGTTTGTGTTGTTTATTTTGATTTTTGTGGTTTCTCCTGGGCCTATAAATAGGACTTTCTTGTTTTTGAAGATTTTTAGTGCTTCTTGGTGGGTTGTTAGAAAGGTGTTTCCGTCTTTGGAATAAAGATGTTTAGATTTGTTTTTTGTTTTAAGGCCGAAAACTTCAATGAATTTAGCATATATGTTGTCGTTCTTTTTCAAAGGTGTTCCCTACTTATTTTGGTTTTAATTTCATCGATTCTTTTATTGCCCATTTTACATCTTCTAGACAAACTTTTCTCTTTGTTTTGTCTATTCTTTTTTTAAGTAGGTTTTCGATGGCGAATTTTACTTTTGATCTTATGAAGGTTGGAACTTTGTTTAGTGTTTCAATCAAATGTTTTAGGGCTTTTTCTTCAAATTTTAGCTCCCAAGATTCTTCTTCACCAATTTCTGCATAGCTGTAAACATATTTTATTGTTTCTTCCCATATTCTATGCAGTAGATATGATGCTCCTCTAATGCCTCTGAAGGGTGCATCTAGGTATCTGCTTGAAAAGTAGCGTATTGGTTCACTAACCGGTATGAAGTGTTGTATTTTTGCTTCTTGAGACGCTAAAAACTCTATAAAACTTCCAAAAACAATATATGGAGAATTTTCCTTCAAGACATCTACTATTTCTTCTTTGCTTGGTTCAAATATAATTCTTGCACCCTTTTTCTTCATTTTTCTGTAAAATTTGCTTAAAAGCGGGTTCTCCTTGTTTTTTACTCCTAGAATTTTCAGTGATAGCCATAGATCTTCTTCTAATACTTTTGTTAAACCGTAAATTAATGTGTTCATGCCGAAAATCGCTATGGGTGAACCTGCAATGGTATAGCTGGAAATATCTAAGTCGTCTATTAGGTTGCCGCCCCAAAATCTCATTTCTCTTTCAATTAATCTATCTATGTTCTTGCTTAGATTTGGAAAAAACTCTTTTAACTCTTCTAAGAACTTTATAGTATCTTCAACCCCGTAGGGAACTGTGCAAATATATGGAGTTCCATATTCCTTTTCCAAATGAGCCGCTGCGGTTAAACCGAAATCGTAAGGATACATGAGGATATTTAATTGAGCTGCTGGAAGCTTTTCAAGGTCTTTGATAGATGCTCCTGCTGGAACGATAGAGTTTATTTTTAATCCTGTGCTTTTCAGAAGTCTTATTGTTTCTAGTAGGTCTGCTCTCCAATTATAGATTCCTTTTACAGGCCCAATAATGTTCACAGAGTTATCTATCAACTGCTGTTCTTTTGCAAAATTTTCTATAAGTATTGTTAAGGCTTTGTCGATACCTTGATACATATTATCGTTTAAAGTGTTACCATAGATTACAACTATTGGAATGGGGACTTCTCTTCTAACCTCTTCTATAACGGTATCTAAGATCTGTTCGCTCGCTATTAACTCTGTGACATTCGTGGTTGTTACGATTATTAATTCCGGTTTAAGTTTAATGTATGCATCTATTATTGCTTTTTGTAGGTTATCGAAGCTGCTATATGCTAAATCCGTAGCTAAGAGATTTGAAGTAAATGCGTGGTGTCCTTGTTTTTCAGAGATTACTAAACTTGCTATTTCATAGTTAAAACAGCCTGATGGCCCATGTAATATTGGTATGGTGTTTTTCATGGAGAGTGCTACATTGCATATTCCATGGTAACTTGTGGTTATTGTTGCTTCACGATAAAACTCTCCACTCAACCCCATCTCCCTCCCAATTATTGTCTCCAAAAATTCTATCGAAAAACAGCCTATATTTTTCAGCTAAAGTTTTCCATTTCCTTGCAGGACTATTAATTCTCTTTGCTAGAATTTCTCCTAAACGTAACATCCCTAAATATCCAGGACTATCATAGGTGGCTATAGAAATTCTTGAAAGAAACCATACACCCTTTCTCAAAGCTAAAGGTGCGAAAATCCAATCTCCAATAATAAAATCAAAGTCCTCGTCAAACCCCTTCATTAAAGTTTCATATACACTTCTCTCTACGTAGATCTCCCCTCCATTTTCCCTGACATATTTAATGTTTTCGTCAGCTATGTTTGGAAGAAAACACGTATACACAACGGTTTCTAGCCCTAGCGCTATGCAGCTGCATGCTAAATTTATTTCTCTGCCAAGACTTGCTGCTATTAAAACACGTTTACCTCTAAGTTTTTCCTTAAACTTCTTTATTTTGTTTTCCCAAAGATTAAGTTTTGATCCGACTTTTACACCACTTGTTTCTTCAACTTCTTGTATTACTCGTTTAAAGGGGTCTTCGCCGTAGGGTAAAATGTTTACATAAGGTACTGCAAAGTTTTCGTACATTTCTTTGAGGGGGAGCTCTGAAAATATGTGAGTTGGAATATTAATTTTTGATGTTAGAGCCCTTTCAATGTCATCTATGTTTGTTCCTTCGTTTCTGACGGTTGTGGAATTGATTTTCAATGGTTTTAATG
>JAUQZC010000147.1 GCA_030587435.1 Candidatus Baldrarchaeota archaeon
AATTAAAAACGGGAAAACATTAAACGAAAAAACAGCAATTATCGAAAGTTTCCTCTGGAATATAAGAAACCTGAGAAAAACTCTAGAAAAAAGAAAGAGTATTCAGCTTGAAAGAAAAATAACTGACAAAGAGCTTATGGAGAAAATGTATAAAGGAAGTTTCGAACTTTCGCTGTGGCTCGGCCGAATGAAGCATCCCATACTACGTAAATAATAACTTTTAGGGTAACGCTACCGAAAATGCTCTAATAAGGATATGTCTAGGCTTTTAACATAAACTTGAGTATATGGTGATATATCCACCATGTGAATTACGACATCCTGCCTTGAAGATAGTATGTTAAAAGAGAAGGAAACTTTACTCATATTCTTAAGGTCACTACCGTAAACATCCAAAGAGGTTAGAACATTTTTCCCTTGAGTTACCATTACTGAAAAAACTTTACCTTCAATTATTTTAGACACCTCCACATTGAGAGTCACATTATACTCTCCCTTAGGAAGGGCGCATCGAAACAGAACAGTATCATAAACTATTTCAGAATTTTCAAGCTTTTCAAGTTCATCATGAATCGTGAAAGGTTCAAATTTAACCAAGGGTCCGTTATAGTGCCACTTGTAAACTAATACTCCGTCAACAGACGCATACAACCCATAATTCTCTTCAATAAACTTAAAGGCTGCCGAATAAGTTCTAAAATGAGCGTCCGTCCTAAAATCGGGGTTCAAATCTAATATCACATAGTCTATGCCTTGATTAAACAAAGAGCGAACATACCTAAAATAGAAATCTTTTTGAAACCTCACAAATAGGTCAGGAATCACGTAAGAATTTACCCTGTTAGAGACGTAAGGAAAAATGTCATGCTGCGTCAAAATAGATGCATCTGGATCTTTGCTTAGGATCCACTCGATAGTTTGCATAACTTTTCGGTCATGTTCACTTATCATAAAGATGCTTCGGGGCACCATTACAAATGCCACTATCAGACCAAGAATCGATCCAATTAAAAGCACTTTTCTAAGCGAATTAAACATATCTTCAACTCTCATTAAATTGAACTTTCTAGCCCCTTCAATTGAAGCAATAACCGTAAAGGGAACAATCATCGCTGAATAGTGAAGCCACAAGCTGTAATATGGAAGATAATTTGACAAAAAGGCTATCACTATCCAAATGATTGCTGGTAAAAATTTTAAAGGTTTAAAAATAGGGAGGAAAGCAAAAGGGACAAGAATTGTGAGCAAATAGAAGACTTTAGATTTAAAATCATATGAAACAGCGCCAAAAATATTAGCCTTATATAAAGCAGTGTAAGATGATGGATCGAGCGGGTCTATTCCTAGAATCTTCCAAGGCGCCCCTTCGATGTATTCTGGAGGCTTATGCGGATTAAAGACTAGAAGAAGATATTTTGCCAGAGCAAAATATCCTATAGCTAAAAGTAGTGTGCATATCAATACCAGACATTTCTTGGAAGGAAGCTTCTTCATTCTTAAAGAGTTCACTATTTCCCTTCTTTGCGGTATTAATTCTCCTATTGCGAAGAATAAAATGAGAATAGACATAAACTCCTTTGTCAAAAGGGCCAAAGTTACAAATAGAAAATAAGACTTCCACCTTTCTTCTATGAAGAAAAGATAAGCAAAAAGTGTGAACAATACAAAGAAGGCATCAGGGTGAAAATCAAAAATATTGACGCTGTGAAGATGAGGATAAGCAAGATAAAGTATCGAAAAAAGTAATGCTATATTTTCACTTTTTAGAACCTTCTTTGCAATTAGAAAGACGGGATACGCTCCAATAGCTAGAACTATTGTTTGAATAGTCAGCAAGCTTTCAGGAGACGGATAAATTGCATAAAATGGTATCACAGCAAAAAGTATAGGGCTGAAATGCGCCCCCAGAACGCATCCTCCTGGGTTGGCATATAACTCGGCAGTGTAATAGAAAATTTTTCCATGCAACGTTGTATAGCAGGCCTGATTGAAAATTCCGAGATCCCATGCTGACGATGAAAACGAATAGTATCTTAAGAAGGTTAAATATATCATAATTACAACGTATACTAGAACGCTTAGGTGAAGAGTAAGAATATTTTTGGATTTCGCCAGAAATGTTTTTATAAAACAACGCTTTTCCGTTTCTGCATCAGTTCTCATTTTGAATTTCCTCAAGGAGTCCTTCATGTGATTCCCAATTTTGCTTGACAAAAGTTTATAAAACTAACGTACAGTAAAATGGTTGTTTCGGAGGATTTTATGTTCATTTAGATCCTTTGTTGACCATGCAATATCCCATAAAATATGGTTTTTCCTTCCGCTTACAAAGTCCAAAAAACCCAAAAATCGGGCGAAAACTTCTAGGAAAATATAAACGATACAATAAGGTACTCTTAGAGGGTTTTTAATAGAGACTCTTATTAATTCAATAAAGGCCTTCTTAATCTCACCTATTTTTAATGAGGAGACAGAATAGCCAATTTTTCGTTTTATTTGTAAGTGTCCAAAGAAGTGTCTTCGAACCTGTTTTATGAAGTCCATAATGTTTTCGGGTCCCTTATTAAGCACAATAGCGTCATTGACGTGTATTGCTTTCATTTTTCTTTTTTGGACGATGGCCTCAATATAAGCTTCGTCGGCCACTATATTCTTTGGGAGGCTGGATACGATGTCTTTTCGGAAAGCTATGGCTTCTCCATGTCTAGCCAATAAATTATGTAATTTCCAGTGCATGTTTGCTATAAAACCAATCAAATTGTTATTCAGGTTTACCGGAATTGGATTAACGCTAGTTAAGCCAACCTCTCCATCTTCGAAAGGTTTAGTTAAGTTTTTAATTGCATTTTCTGTAAAGACAATATCGCCGCTCGAAATTATTACCACTTTATTTTTAGCTTCTCTTAGAAATTCGTTTATTGCTGATGCTTTTCCTTCCCTCCTCTTTTGATTTAAAAGTTTAATTTTTTGACATCTCTTGGCATAATTGGTTACTATATCGTTTGTTTTATCTGTTGAACCTGATGAAACAACAATTATTCTATCAATCACGACTTCGCTTAAATTTTGTTTCAGAATGCTATCTAACAATTTTGCTATGTTTTTCTCTTCATTATGAACTATTATGCCTAAGTCAATCCGCAAATTGGACTTGCCTCAACGCGCCTAACTCTAAGACGGCAAACGTCCCAAAAGATTTCTAGAACGTCAGAAAAAACTATTTTTGACCCATCCAAGTATTGCCATTCTAATGGCACCTCTTTTATTCTATATCCCTTTTTGATTGCTGCATAAAGTAAGTAGATGTCAAATGAGTAGCCATTAACATCAAGATAGGGGGTACACTGCTCAATAACCTTTCTTTTAAATACTTTAGCGCCGCATTGGGTATCATTAAGATTTAATCTCAGCAAACCTTTAACAAGGGCATTAAGCCCTCTACTCAGTATTATGCGAAAAATAGGAGGTTTTCTCATCAATCTTGCCCCTTTTATCCACCTCGAACCTATGGCGCCGTCGCATTGTCCGCTTGCAACAAGTTTAACAAGTTTCATAATTTCATGCGGTCTTACTGAACCGTCAGCGTCCACAAAACCTACAATTTCGCCGCTTGCAGCGGCAAATCCCCTCAGCAGGGCACCTCCTTTTCCTAAACGTTTTGAAAACCTTAAATACCTAATTATGCCATCGTATCTCCTTTTGTATTCCCTAACTATGTCTAAAGTCCCGTCAAAACCATCTATTACAACAATAAGCTCTGCATTAACATTCTGCTCTCTAAAATAATTGCAATAGTGGCTAAGAGTAAGTTCTATCCTTTTTTCTTCATTGTAGGCTGGAATAACTATTGATAACCATGATTTTGATTGCATACAGTCTTCGCCTTGATTTTATTAATCTTCAGCCTATAGTATACATATAATTTTTGGCTCGTTCTGTTACTTTCAAAAGATTTTACGTAAAATGATCATAGAGAATAACTTTCACAGATCATAAAAACAGATTCTCGACTCAAATACCGCCGTAAAGGATCTTCTAGGCCTTTTAAAACGTTTTAAGGACCGCTTGATTTTGCTGTACATCAGATGTTTCCAAAAAAATGGTGCAAAGCCTTCTCCGTGGCAGTGATAAACGTTAAACTTTGGATCTACAGTTATTTTGTAATTTCTTGCGATCATTTCTAAACCCCAGTCATAATCTTCCCCA
>JAUQZC010000153.1 GCA_030587435.1 Candidatus Baldrarchaeota archaeon
TAACATTTCTCCCATATCACCTAGAGGGGGTAATTCTCCACGTCTCACGAAGAAAAGTGCTCCCAGGCATCCTGTCCACCCACTAGCGCTTAGATCTATACCTTCAAAAGTTACTTCTGACGTGGAAATTGAGAGTTCAACTGATAGGGACCCATCATCAAAAACATTTATTGATAAATGTTCCCCATAATGATTTGGATTGGCTTTAGCATTTAAGGTTGGTTGAATAAGCAAAAGGATCAGGAATACTAATATTGTAATCTTATATTTCAATAGCATCACCTTTTAATATTAAACACATATTAAGGTTAAGTATTAATATTTAAAGGTTTGAGAGTGAAATTAAAGTTATTGAGGTGAACATGTTTTGGGTAAAGGTCTTGGATCTCTTGCTGCTTTCGTGATATCGTTTGCTCTCCTTTTTAACAGGTTGCCACAGTCTTATGAAAGGATTATAGGCTGGCTTGCACCTGTGTTTGGCAAAATACTTCGGGTAACTTTCACATCACTTTACCTGCTTATGGGAGACCCATTAACAGATTATTATTTACTCGGTGCATGGGCTGCAGCAGCTTTTATAGGTGGATTTTTAGCTAAGAAAATAGGTAGCGGAATACTGGCTGCCTTATCTGCATATTTATATAATTTTCCGGTCTTGGGTTATTGTGTTTTCAAGTTATTTGAATCGCTTGGATCACTTGGAGGTTTCGGCGGATTCGAAGGTGGATTAGGGGGTCTTCCGCCGCTCCCCCCTGATACGTCTTTTGCCGACCTTCTAAGTGCCCCCGTAATTGGTGACATTATAGGGGCTTTCATTAGTGGCATGACTTCAGGTGGCACACCAGATTTGAATGCCTTAATATCGCTGGCAGCCTCAATTATTCTACCGAAAATACTGAAAAACGTTGTTCTAATAGCTGTTTGTGGCGCATTAGGCGGATATATCAGAAGTAAGCTGGGATAGGAAAAATAGTCTAATTGCTTTCCTATAAAGAAGAAGATTAGGCAACCCAAATTATTTATATGGTAATACATATCAATTTGAACTCATTCTCATGGTATCGTTGTTTACCGAAATTATACTGAAAGCCGAAATGTAACTTTTAAATATCAATATCGTTGAAAAATGAAAAGCATCGGAGGGCAACGAGAGTGACGAAAACTACGCTTACATTTGAAGACTTAAAACGATACAGGTGGAAAGAAGTCGCTGAAATGCAGGAAAGAAAGTTCAGAGCCTTCATAAGATATCAGGTTTATCCAAATCACCCATATTATAGAAAACTTTTCAAAAAACATGGAGTAGACCCTTGGAAAATAGAGAAAATAGAAGACTGGGAAAAATATCAACTCCCTCTTACTAAGAAAGTAGAGTATAGAGAAAACATAAGAGACTTTGTATTAAACCCAAAACTAGCAGACAGTGGAGAAAAAGAACCAGCACAAATAATAAAGAATCAATTAGCCTATTACAAGGAGATCGGACACAAAGAATTTAGGAAAAAGTTGCTTAGAAAAGCGTTGAAATATAAGTTCGGCATAGGCAGAAGCGAAGCGGAAAAGTGGATTGAACATCACTTAAAGTGGTTTTTCCTTCCGGTTCAATTCTGGTTCTCCAGCGGAAGAGGAACAGGAACACCTACACCAGTATTCTTAAGCAGATACGACTGGGAACTTATGAAAAAGGCAGCTCCAAAAATAGGAATACTAGCGTACGAAGAACTTATTAAACAGGGTATTCCACCTAGACCGATGAATTTATTCCCATATGCTCCTCACCTAGCGTTTTGGGCTGTAAATGAAGGATTATATAATTTTTCAGATTTTGTTTATAGAACTGCTGCAGGAACATCTTTAACAACAGAAAACCTAATTAAAATTGCTGAAACTTTCAAAGCAAATGGTTTTGCTGGTATGCCGAGTTACATAAGAAACCGTTTTGCTCTAGGACTTGTTAAATTGAATGTCAAACTACCTGAAAAGAAGGGAATAGTTCTTTTGGCTGGAGAAAAGGCTTACAAACGTACAAAAGAGGATATTAAAAATTGCTTCGCCCAAGCTGGAATGGGAGTAAAGATTGTTGAAGGTTATAGTGCAAGTGAAATAAAAATTGGATTTGCAGCTGAATGTTCTGAAAATGGCGGATTACACAATATTTCTCCATTGGTTACTGCTTACCGCACTGTTAAGTTTACTGATGGTGAATGGGAGTTCACGTCCCCAGAAGAAGGTGGCCATATAGTAATTTTCCATCTTGACGGCACTGGAACAGTGTTTGAAGGATATCTTATGGGAGATTATGTGGAAAAAATAGAGATTGACAAGTGTGGGGAATGTGGCATAGAGGGTCCAAGACTCTACGAAATTTCAAGAAGCTCAGAAATTGAAACCCAACTTAAACTAATGGGAATTGCAGAAACAAAGATTAAGGGAAGCACAGTTAATTTAACAGCTTTAAGAGAAGCCTTACTGCAGCTTCCAGAAATATTTGAATGCCAGATAGTCATTACGAAAGAAGACCCAAATGACCCCTATAGTATGGATGAAATGAGAATTTACGCCGCACTTACAAGTGATGCAGCGGTCGACGATGCGGAAATTATTAGAAAAATAATTTATGTTACAAAGACTGAAACCGAAGTTACACCAAAAGTTGAAATACTAGGTTTAGAAGAGCTTATAGAGAGAGCTGGCGGGATGAAGTTCAGAGAGATCGTAGATTTAAGACCTACTCTTCAAAGCAGAAAATAAATCTTCCCTTATTTAAAAAATGTATTAGGAAGTTACGCAGAGCGTGGTTTTTGCGCTTTTAATAGTAGTGGTTCTACCTCTTCGAGTGGTTTCTTTCTGTTTCTCCAAACTACTATTGTTGCTACCGCCACTATTGTTAATATTCCTATGACGGCTAGTTTTGCTATTCTCAGGAATACCCTTGCTTTAACATAGGTCGCAAGAGAGCCGCTGTACACTGCCCAGACATTTTCAGCTTCTACTCCTTCCTGTTTAACTGCTAGTTTAACTGATGGTGCTCCACTTTTGCTTTCTTCTTCGCCGATTTCCATTTTATGTTCTATTGGGAATTTTGTTGTGAATTCTACTCTTGTTGGGTAAATTAGTATTAGTCCTGGTTTAAGTAGTCTGACTTTATATACTACTGTTATTGTTTCATTTACTCCAAGTCTAATGCCGACTCCTCTTTTAGCTAGTAGTGTAATCACTGTAACATTGAAGTTGTCTACTTTAGCGTTGAAATGTACTCTATATGTAATTTCATCGGTTATGTCTATTTGCGTTCCATTTGGAAGGGTTCTGTATATTTTGATGTAATGGTATTTGTCCATTTTCTCTATTCTTAGAGCTGAACTGTTGAACGCCTCGTATATCTTTATGCCCGTGTCTTCTGTTCCAGTGTTGGTAATGTTTATTGTTACGGTTATAATATCACCTACACTTGTTTCGTTTACACCTTTTATTTCAATGTCTTTGTTAACATTTACTTCTGGGTGCGGATATGGGTAGTCTGGTTCTGGAACCTTCTTTGGAAACAGTAGCGCGAAAATCACATTGCTATAGACTTCGTGTTGAAGCCCGTCCTCGTCTTTGAAATATACTTTTACTAATCCGGGATGCATGCCAACGAAGGTTCTAGGCACATCAACCCACTGCGTGGTGATGTTGCTGCCAGCTTTAATAGTACCGATGTCCTCTTGGTAAAATACTCTTTTATCTAATAGTGTCCAGTTGTAGCCTACAATTGCATGTATAAACTCTACTGAAACATTTGTAGCGTCTGCATTGCCATAGTTGTATATTGTGCATGTTACATTGGTTGTTTGGCCAATTAGAAGGGAATAGCTATCCAATGTCACTACTGGAATTATTACAGGTTCCTCGTCGTTGAACTGTGTTTCATATCCATTTGCCATTACAAAGTATTCGTGACCAATTTTATCGTGAAATACGACCATGGGACCAAAGGGTAAGCCGAAGTGTAGCGCTGATGGATCTTTGTCTGCTAGTGTATCTATTGCTTCTTGGAAGTGGGATACGGCTTTCTTGGTGTAGTTTATTAGCACTTCCTTTAATAATTCCTTGTAATTGTCTTGGTAGAGGTACAGTATATGGAGATTGGCGTCCTTGGGCACTAGATATGATCCATCAGGTACGTTTAATTCTATGTCCATATCCGATCTGTTTAACGCTTCTTCCAAGCTATCTATCTTTATAACGTATCCTGCTCTAATTGTTTCGTTTGGTTCTAGTTCGTCGATGTGTATGTTCCATGTTTTGATAAGTTTTCTTTCGCCTTCTTCGTATGTCTCGAGAATTTCTTCTTTTACATTCTCTGTCATATTTAGAGATGCAGGTGTTCCGTTAATCCATATTTCGTTGGATAAAGTAGCTGTTGCATTTATCCAGAAGTTTTTGACCCATTCTGTGAAGTTCCATGTGAACTCTTCTTTAGTACCGTTGGGATACGTTATCTCTGGATAATATTGGTTGAACCATTCGTCTACTGAGGTGAATATTTTGTTATCAAGTATTGGCATACCTTGTGTTAGTTCGAAGTCTACTGGCATTCTTATTGTGATGTCTTTTGCTGTTTTTTCTCCTACATTTGTTATGTTTACCCAGAATTCTATTTCAGATCCGTTAACAACGTTTATCTCTGGGTTCCACGGATCTGTGTAGAATGTTGTTCTTATGACTGGGAATTTCCATTCAGGTGTGTAGTTGAAATTATATTTGATCACTATGTCATTGGCTCCTGTGTTGTTTACTGGCCAGTCCTCTGGTTTTAATAGGTAGCGGAATCTGCCTGTCATGTCTGGAAACAGATTGTCTGGCAGTGGATTGAAATATGTTACGTTGCCTACGTATGGTATACGTACAAATATTTCGCTATATCTTACATCTGGTACTGGGTATATTGATCCTTCATGTCCTACCGCGGTATTTACCGACAATGTGTATTCTCCGTCTTTAATGGTGATGGCATTTGGATTTATGTAAATCGTTGCCATCCATGTGATAAAGCCGCCTTCCTTAGTATCTTCTAGTATTGCGAAAACAACTGAGGTAAGATTGGACACCTTTATATTATCTACGTTAATTAATGTGTCTTCAATATTTACTGGTAGTAACGATGCCCATTTGTCTACTGTTGATTCAAAATCTACTTCTTCTGTTGTGATGTATACAAGAGTGTAAATGTCGCCTCTCGCTTGAAAGTGAAACAGCGGAATATCTGCTTCAACGTTAAGTTCTTGTTTAACCATGCCAACGACCATTTCTCCTCTACTCAAAGCTTCATCTATTGTTATTCCTTGGTATTGAATTACTATTGTTAGTCCTTCAGGCCATGGCCACAACGGGTAAGGCCAGTATTCTCTGCTCCATTCTCCATTCTCTACGATCACTATAAGCTTTAATAAGTTGTTAAATGCGTCGCTGCTTATGTCGATGGCGTTGAATGTAACGTTTCCTCCAAGATATGCGTGGCTTATTATTGCTGCTTCTTCTCTTCCCGCTATTATTTTGGTTGCTTCGTGAATTAATGGTTTTTCTATCGTGCTTCCTTCATATTCTGCTTTTATGTTTATACTTAATGCTTGTAGCGGTGTTATAATTGTCAACAGCAATATTGCAAGCATTGATATGCTTATTATCGATTTTAGGCTTGTTTTCATGTTTTTCACCAATTGCTGTTTTCTTTGCTACACAATGATTATTGAAGCTAATTATATTTAAGAATGTTTGAAAAGAATAATTGTCCTTTTATGGAAATAATATTGAGATATCCGAGAAGACATTAAACTTCCACTACAATAGTATCTGTATAGTAGTCAGTAAATCTAAGAACCTTTTTCCTTCTAAAAAACATTAAGCCAACAATAACATCTAATGGAAGAAGAAAAGCTTTACCTATGCTTCTAACTGCGCTATCTTGTAGTGGAAGCCTTCTACCGTCGCTTTTAACAACCCTTATACCCATAAGTATTTTACCGAGGCTTTGACCTTTATATCCTTCAGTAATTGTCCAGTAGGCCCATAAAATTGAGGC
>JAUQZC010000161.1 GCA_030587435.1 Candidatus Baldrarchaeota archaeon
GCAGACATAGACAACATTCAAATCATAAAGAAGGAAGGAAAAAGCATTTTTGACACTCAGCTCGTTAACGGAATAATAATTGACAAGGAAGTTGTTCATCCGGGCATGCCGAAAAGAATTAGTGAAGCTAAGATAGCCCTACTAAACTGCCCATTGGAAGTTGAAAAGACGGAATTTAACGCTGAAATCAGAATACGCGACCCAGCCCAGATGAAAGCTTTCCTAGACCAAGAAACAAGAATGCTGAAGGAAATGGTTGATAAAATTAAGGCTGTAGGCGCGAATGTTGTCTTTTGCCAAAAAGGAATAGATGATATGGCGCAGCACTTCCTAGCCAAGGAAGGCATACTAGCCGCAAGAAGAGTGAAACAGTCAGACATGGAGAAACTTGCAAGGGCGACTGGCGGAAGAATAGTAACAGACCTAGACGACCTAAAGCCAGAAGACCTCGGAACAGCCGGATTAGTCGAGGAAAGAAAGGTTGGCGACGACAAAATGATTTTTGTCGAAAAATGCAAGAATCCAAGGTCAGTAGCCATCCTAATAAGGGCCGGCCTAGAAAGAATGGTTGACGAAGCCGAAAGGGCAATGCACGATGCACTTTCAGTAGTATCAGACGTAATAGAAAACAACAAGATAGTGGCAGGCGGAGGAGCAATTGAAGCCGAAATAGCCAAGCACCTACGCGACTACGCAACAACCGTCGGCGGAAGAGAACAACTAGCAATAGAAGCATTCGCAGAATCCATCGAAATAATACCGAAAACACTAGCTGAAAACGCCGGATTAGAACCAATAGACATAATGGTTGAGCTCAGAGCCGCCCACGAAAAAACAGACGGCCAATTCATGGGCATAGACGTCTACAACGGAAAAATAGTAAACATGTACGAAAAAGGAATAATCGAACCCCTAGCCGTAAAAGAACAAGCAATAAAATCAGCAGCCGAAGCAGCCTCAATGATACTAAGAATAGACGACGTAATAGCAGCATCCAAACCAAAAGAAGAAGAAAAGGGCGCAGAAAAATACGGCGGAGAAGAAGAGGAATACTAAACTAAAACAAACCCTCTTTTAATTTCTCCTATATGCTAGCAATCTTGATAAGTAATCCGAGAAGATTTTCAAGGCGTCAGACCGCAATATAAGTCTGTAGTCTAGCGGCAAATTCTACTGCATCAATTATAGGGTATCCCTTACATCGTTTACCGAGTGCTCTTGCAAAGATAAAGGTGTCACTGGAAGTCAACTTCGAATATATCTGCGAGAAAAAATGGACTACAAGCCTTCTGAAAAATGTAAAATGGAATAATTATAAAAATAACATTGATTTAGGAACATTAAATCAAAGTTGGAGCAAGCGATATGAATCTACGATTCCGATAAGTTTCAACACTAAGTTGTATAGAAAATTTTTTCATAAATTTTTTAAGAATTGATTAACTATCTAAACGTTCTAATTCATATAAGATAGGGAGAAGAAAAATGAGAATAAAGTCAAAATTTTTAAATAGACTTCTTGTCTTGGTTCTAATAACAATAGTCCTTGTCTCTATGCTTTCTTGGATTGCCCCAAAAGTTCAAGCGGAGGCAAATCATGCACCTGTCTGGGATATTGGAACTATAGATGATATCTTAAGTTACATGGCGCAAAACTATGATAAAACAAACAAAAAATGGATCTTTCAAGAAAATGGCATTGAAACTTGGGAAGGAGATACGGCCTACGCGAATGCATTTAACAAGTCTATGTACATGATTCAAGAAATAAGAAAAAATGCGACTGAGACATCTGTAGAAGATATAATTGAACATTGGTCGGAATGGGGATTCTGGGCTATAAGAGCAGCGAAAATCTTTGAAAATCCTGAATTTCAAAATGCATTCGTAGATTTTGCTTATCAACTGGGGTGGGGTATAGAGGATGCGCATAATTTCTATACGTTTTGTAAGAATATTGCAGCAAATATAAAAAGCTATGCGGATAATCTAGATGAAACGGCTTGGAAGACTACAATAACTACCCAGATCAAGTTTTATCATAAGGTTTCGTTCAAAGTAACCGTAGTCGACCTTGCTTTTACAGTTGGTCGCTTTATAGAATACATTATTAGAGATGGAATAGCTTACATGCAAATACAATCAGTAGATCTTGGAAATGAAGACGAGTTCCCAGTTATCGAAAAACTACGGGATTACGAGTTAAAGGTGCAAGCTTGCCATATGTTCTTTGATCTTCTCAAACCGATATTTGAGCTCATTGTCAAAAAACTCGCAACTGTTATCGTACTTCCAATCACGGGAGCAGTCTGTAGTACTCTTGGCGCTACAGCAGGGGCTGCTTTAGGCACGGTTGTTCCACCCCTTGCCGCTCCAGCAGCATATATCGGTAAAGTAATTGGAGGGCTCGCTGGATGGTTCCTCGGAAATTATATAGGTGATAAGATAGGCGAAGCTATCGGGCCTTCTCTAGTTACGGCCTTTGAAGAAGTTTTAGCAGATGTAGGTATAATTCAGCAAGAAAGCCTTAAAAAATTTGAAAAATACTGGGTAAGATATCATGTGAATGTTGAAGTTGTTGACATATGGACAGATGGTCAAGATAATTACGTTCCACCTTCAACATTCGGCGGCTTTCCACATTTTGACAACATATTTGTAAAAATAAAGAACACTGGCGACGTCACAGCCGACTTTATTGTATCACCAATAAGTACTCACTGGACAGTGCTCGAACCGTCTTTATTCTCGTTAATAGGAATGATTGATGAATTATTGGACATCCTAGGTGGAGCACTGACAATAAACAGTAAAATGGTTACATTACAGCCTGGTCAAGAAACGACCTTAGCATTTAAGGTCTCGCCTTACGGGTTACCGCTTGTGTTAGGATGGCCACCTCTTACATTATATGGACCTGAAGAAATAGGCTTTACAGTTTGGTATAAATCAGAACGATTTGCAGTCTTAGCAGGACCTATCAGAACAGGTCAGATATATATAAACTCCGCTCGAGAAATGTTATGGACTACTCCAGGACCCAAGTTTCAAATAGAAGTTGCTTGCCAAAAAGAAGAGTTTGAGTATCTGAAAATGCCAGTTTATAAAGTTAATGAAACAGTGTCAACTTTGATCACGGTAACAAATACAGGTACGGAAGGTGCTAATTTTTACTTGGGAGTTTCGTTCAGATCCGAAGGCGAAGCCTCAAAAGAATATTATCCTGATTCGATATTGCCGAAGGACACTGCGTTTTTAGATACTGGTTCAAGCTCAACTTTTGAAGTAAAGTGGACTATTCCAAGCGATGTAGAACCAGGTTTCTATGAAATTGCGGTGAACTGTTGGAAGTTCGGTCCAGGCAACGTCAAAGATTATAAAAGTTGCTATGACGACAACCTTTTGTGGGAAACTTTATTATTCATTGAAAAATTAAAAATAATTGTACCTACGACTTCAAGTCCAGTAATTGCAGGAGATCCGAGCGATCCCATTCCGATATACGTTTTAGTGAAGGGAATACCTCCGCTACCTGATTACCCAGCTTTCCACATTGAAGTGGGAACAGAAGTAGCATCTTCAGAGCTAATCGATAAAGATCTAGTACGATTCGGTGTATATGTCTTAAAAGTTTATCCTCCAACACAAAATTTTGAAGGAAGATATGATCTAAAGATTTTTGTGTCCTTCAACGATGTACTGCAAGATACTGCAACAGAATCCCAATCTGTGGAGTATACGAAGGCCTTTGCTGCTGAACCAATAGGAAAAGGATTAAACTGGCTTAGAATAAGGCAACGTAGTGATGGTTCATGGCTTGAAAATGTAGGTGTAACCGCTCTAGTAACATTGGCCTTTTTGAACGCTGGTTACGATGAAAACGACGTCACAGTTAGTAAGGCAATCAATTATATATTAAGCAATGTTAAGGCTGATGGATCAATCTACAGTTCACTCCAAACTTATGAAACATCACTAGCGATACTTGCGCTTGTAGCTACGAACAA
Source organism: Candidatus Baldrarchaeota archaeon (assembly GCA_030587435.1). Next base: position 4,008 of record JAUQZC010000161.1, read on the forward strand.
CAATACATATAGAACCATTATTGAAAATGCGAAAAATTGGTTAATTAGATCACAATGGGATGAAAACTGTATTTGGGGAAGCGTAAAGAAAGACAACTGGTATTATGGTGGTTTCGGTTACGGAGCTGGACGGCGACCAGATCTTTCCAATACGCAATTTGCTCTCCTTGCCTTGGATGCGGCCGGATTACCGAAAGACGACCCATTATGGAAGAAGGTACAAGTGTTTCTGCATCGTTGCCAAAACGTTAACTTCTCAATAAAATTAAACATTGAGGGATCAAACTATACTGTACAGCCATACAACTATTACGGAGGATATGACGGAGGCTTTATATATCATCCACGTAACAGCTTGGCAGGTGACCAGAAGTCTTACGGTAGTATGACTGGTGCGGGCATATGGGGTCTTCTCCTTTCAGAAGTCCCGAAAACCGACCTTAGAGTCATAGCAGCTATGAATTGGGTCAGAAAACATTATACGTGGGATGGAAATCCCGGTATGCCTATATCAACAAACTTCCAATACTACTATTATCTTACAATGTCCAAAGCACTTACGATGTATGGAGAAAAGATAATAGATGGACATGATTGGTATAAAGAAATGTACGATAAAATCGTGAGTCTTCAAAAGCCTGACGGATACTGGATTAACTCAGATAGTAGGGGTTGGGAAAACCAGCCGGAGCTAGTTACAGCTTACTCTATACTATCATTACAAACAATGGCGCCTCAAGTTGTTAATAGTCCAACATATTGTACCTTTATCCTTAGATCAAACTGCTTCCTAAGAGTAACTGATCCCGAAGGTAATGTCGTGGGGTATAATTACTCGACCGGTTTAGGAGAAAATCAAATACAAACGGCAATTTATTCAGGGCCATTTGCGGAACCACAGTACATTCTTTTAATCAATCCCAGGAAAGGCACTTATCGACTAGAACTGATTGGAGTTTCTGAGGGCTCTTATGAATTAACTATTCAAGGAAAATATAGTAATGTAACCTACCAGATTACATATCAGGGGTGGATCAAGCGAGGAGAATTGCACACTACCGACGTAATAGTGACTGCTATCAAGAGACGAATAGACATTTATGCACACCCGCCAAAATTTGATAAGGTGTTAGATGACATTGCACCAAAAACAAATATCATTATAGGTAAACCAAACTATATAGATCATCTAAATAACCTTTATGTTATACCTTCCACGACCATCATGCTGGTTCCAGAAGATCCTAGCGGCATTCTCTTGACCGCTTATCGGATTTATAATTCGACATTCGATACCGGATGGTTAAACTATATAACACAATTTACGTTAGGGTTTCTCAGTGACGGAAACTATACTATAGCCTATTACAGTATTGATAACTTAGGGAATGTAGAGAACCCGCATCAGATCAATGTTACCCTATTCTCGTGGAACTATATCTTCGAAGACGTTAACGGCAGAAAAACTGTCCTAAAAATTAACCTCGTTCACAAATTTATCCAGTTTATAACGCCAGATAGAGATTATGACATAAGAAAATCCACATATATGCAACAGTGTGGAAGAGGAATTATGGTTCGTCACTACGATGAAGAATTACGTCTAATCACCATAGCTATAGATGCTAAACTTGACTTCTGTGTGGCTATAGCATGGGATATAGAGACAGGTAGACGCTATCTCTTGATGGATAAAGTTGGAAATGAAGGAAACCGCAAAACTACATATTTACCTCCCTTTCTTTTGAACATTTCCTTAATTTAATTATCACCCTCTTATGAAGTGCTTATACCTAGCTTGTATCGAACGGCTAGAAACCTAGGGAATTAAAAGCGCTGCCAGAAGCCGAATTCGAATGATCTTTCAGAAAGCGTAAATGAAATAAGGGAACGTCAAATCAAAATCATACTGAATCCGGAAAAGTAGCCGGGGTAGCCTAGCCTGGTTAGGGCGCCAGACTCATAATCTCGATGAGCGGGGCCTAGAGATAGGAAATCTGGAGGTCGCGGGTTCGAAGCCCGCCCCCGGCACCACGGATGAACCCCCGACACTTCACTTCCTCTTTCGGAAAAATTTGAGGCTATCCAGCTCGCAAACGTATTCAAATCCAAGTTCTATCAATTTAGCGATTTCTTGTGGTGTTTTCGCTACTTTACAAATGAATTCTTCTTCATCTTCGAATTTTGCGAGTTGCGTGTAAACTAATGTGTTCTTTATGTCTTTGTGGCCGAGAAATTCTTTGACGAATAATATATCTTTACTTTTGTAATATAGCATTGTAGCCTTCCAGTGTCGAATTGTTCTAAAACTGATTTGCATTAACCGCGGATTTGCAAGTTTATGCGCTATCCTCTTACGTTGCCTCTGAAAAACACGTGTCAAACTATTCAAATTCTTGTAATAACTGAAAATCCGTTCGCCTTTCCGTGGAATATGGTTAAGCATTCGAATAAGTTTATTGCTGACTTTAAAAATCCGAGGCTTACTATGTTTTTCCGGATCATTTATCCGAATAATCCCCTTTTCAAAATCTACATCGCTCCATTTCAGAGCAAAGATCTCTCCAGGGCGAGCGGCTGTCTCTTTACATATCTGGAGAAATGTTGAAACATATTTAGTGCAACCTGCAATCAAAGCATCAACTTCTTTTTCCAAAGGAATAAAAGGCAATTTTTCAACCCTGCGATATCGCGGCTTATCCCACTGCAACCCAAGCCATTTCACAAATAAGTCATAAGCACAGACAACTGTTTCCTTATGAGATTCAGTCCAATTTCTCTGCTTAGCAACAACTAACTTCACACTTTCCGGATTCAAAAGATCTGCCCCAAGCCTTACAAGCCGCCACAGTTTCTTCGACCGACTAATAATTGTCGATTCTCGATAGCCTTGTTTCCTCATCCACCACAAAAACTCGATCAATTTCTCCCGGACACGTGGAGATACCCCCGCAAATCTCTGAATTTTTCCTATTTGTGCCATTTTCAGATCAGATCCAGATCTCACCCCCATATTTTTATCTCTTTCCGAAAAAGAGAAACGAAACCCGCAGGTGCGGCAAAGATACCGTTGAACGGCCCTTCCATCCCGTAAAACACGAAAACCATCACGCCAAATTTTTTCAGACCCGCAAGATGGGCATCGCACGCGCCGCTGTAAAACCTGCAGCGTGCTCACCATAAATATAGTGTTTTCATCCCCTTAAAAAGAATGCAAAGTTTCCCGCAGATGCGTATTTTTAATGAAGAAAGCCTAATTTTAGCTTATTTTTGTAAAACAGCTTAAAAATTTTAATTCTTTAAATAGGGTCATTTTCTGATCAGTATTATGGGGATAATGAGAATGCAAGTGATACAAAAAACTCGAAAAAGGGGGAGGCCGCGTAAGCATTTCACGGAAAGACACCTTCATATAATCCTTGACGAGAACACATACCAAAAACTCGACAACTTCTGCGCTCAAAATTTCATTTCGAAACAAGACCTCATATACAATCTGATAATCGATTTTCTTGAAAGCCGGGCCATTCTCAACGATAGATTCACCACTCAACAATCAAAAAGAAAAGACTATTACACCGAATTTGTCCGCTGGGTGCTCTATGATGCGATTCAGCAAATCACACTCAGACACAAAATACACATTCGAATTCCCCGCCGCAAATTGATGGAATACCTCGGAAAAGTTGGACTTATCCCACACCGTGCAACTTTGGATCGATACGTGCGAAAAATGGAAGCTGAAAATATCTGTCGCCAAAACGCAATTGCAAAAGATATCAGAATAATCGCCTGGCCTGCACTGTTCCGAAAATATCTCCCAGACATCTACCCGAAATATTCGAGTGAGATTGAAGCCTGGCACAAAAAACGTCTCGAAAAAGTCTTTGAACGCTACAACTACTAAAAATCAGCAAGTGCGGAAAAATGTTAAAAAACGCCCGGGGGGCGCACTTTTCCCTCTTACCAAAATTTTTTGGGCTTACTATATAAATAAAAGCCCTTTTTAGCCTGTTTTTTAATACTTTGATCAACTTCGGAACAGCGGTAATAATAATAAGCTGATCAATTTTTATCAAATAAATAATAAATAACGAAAAATAAAGTCTAGAAAATCTATTGGCGGAGCGGTCTTCTTTATATATTTTGGCATTGTCGGC
>JAUQZC010000041.1 GCA_030587435.1 Candidatus Baldrarchaeota archaeon
GTAATAAAATTTCTCAATTAAATGGTCGGTTCTATAACTACCAATATCTAAATTTACCATGGGAGCGGAGGGACCTAGAGGTTGAACCTCATCATCTAAAACAAAACTCTTCTTCGGAGCATCCTTTAACTCTAGTTCTGTTTCAACAGGAGTTTTAGATAAAGCAATTTCCCTAGTTAACTCCAGGAACTTACCACCTTTCTCTGGACGCTTAACATTCACCTTAAAATTGCCCCTAATAAGCTTCATACGAAAATCAACAATGTTTTCGATAGGTAAGCCAAACCACTTCTCGGGGAAATCGTAAAGAGAGGTATCTCCTGTTTCAGGTGGAACGAGAGGACCAACATAAACATTAGGGTAACCAAACCTACCAACAAAAACACCTGGAGGAGAAGAGCCCTCAACCCTCTTGTCTAAAAGAGGTTTGACTTTTAAGAAGGAGTAAAATTTAACAACAATAGGACATTTCTCCTTGCCGCAAAGCATTTTAGAACCGCGACAAGCGGGACAAAAACTTTTCCTTGGAACCTTAAAACTTACCGTATCTTGTACATTTAAGTCGGAAGCAACTCGAGGATCATCAACTAAATGAGAAATCCAAGGAACCTTTTTCTTAACCATACGAACAATCTTCAAATCCTTATCTTTTAAAGAGGAGATTTTCAAAATTCACACCAAATAAGTCTAACTTTCAACATAATCTTCTGTAAATTTAATTTAACATTTTCTTTCACTTAAAATTTTAGTGTCAAGATTTACTATTGAGTTAAGTAATCACTTTTCTCATGGAATTACTTTAATGTTCTTTAATACTTCTATTAAACCTTATAGCATAGTGTGGTTTGAAGAACAGTAGTGTTTTGAAGCAAAATGTCTCCAAACTTTTACTTCAGAAAACAAACTCTATTAGGTTAAAATTGCCGCTATAGAAACTTGAGAAGATTAGTGGAGATGACTTATTTAATTATGCTACGTACATCTTGACTGTGATTTTACTAAGTTAAACTCGAAATGTCGGAAACTTTACCGTACTTATAATGTTCTCGGAGACATTTTTACCGGAAAATTTTTATTTTTCTCATATACCTTTTTTTTCGGTGATAGCGTTGATTTCGGAAATTATTGTTAAGGTTGGTAAGAAGGGCGAAATATATTTCCCTATTAAGTTTAGGAAGATGATTGGTCTTAGACCTGGCGATAGAGTTAGGGTTAGAGTTGAAGGAGATAAAATTATTTTGGAAAAGGAAAAAGATGTTGAAGATCTTCTTGGGGATTATGTTTTGAAAGTAAGTGTGGAGGAAGTTGAGAAGATCAGTGAGGAAATTCAAAAGGAGGCAGGAATAATTGACTGAAAAGGCAGCGAAGCTTCTACTAGACACCACATATCTATTGCCACTTCTAGGCTTACAGGTCCCTCAATTAAAAGATTACGAGAAAATTTTCCCAAAATTGTTGACAAAATTTGAAACATTTTTTAGCCCTTTGTCTTTAGTGGAGTCGAAATGGGTGCTTTTAAGATTATTAAAAGATAGAGAACTTGAATATAAACGTGCTGCATTAAGAAGGTTTCGTTTAGGAGTAAAAGCCATAGTTAAAAGTGAGAAACTCAACCAAACAATACTTACAAGCTATGAAATTGAAAAGTATGCAGATCTTCTCTTAGACTTGGTGAAAGACTACTTTGATAGAATGATTGTTTCAACTGCAAAAGCGTACAATGCAACACTTTTAACCGAAGACATAACGCTCAAAAAAATTCTGAAGAGAGTTGATGAACTTACCGAACTAAAAATATTAACATGGAACCAAGTAATTTCAACACTCTAACTAAAAAACTATAAGGCTTTGCAGTATATAATGTTGGAACACGGTTTTCCCACCCTACACTTATTTAAAATCGATTGTAACAAAATTTCTAAAATTTCTTTAGTAGGAGAGATGGGAGACTCTGACCAACCACTTTCACTTAGGAAATAGTTATCCTATTGCTTCTTTTCCAACCATTGCTATTAATATTTTCCAATCTTCTTCGGTCTTGGCGAAAACATGGCAATTTCCAAGTTTAACGTTTTTAAGATAATTTTTGACAGTGAAATAAGCTTTTAACATTTCATGCAATGTTGGAGATCTCACGTGCTTTAGTTTGTAGGCTGGGAAAAAGGCTAAAAGCGTAAAAGGAATATTTGGATCCACATCAGCTAGATGTGACGCTATTTTTTCAAGCTCATCAATTTCAACCCACCCCGGAATATATAAACTTAAAACTTCTAAAACAAATCCCCTATCCAAAATCTCAGCCGGAGAATTCAAAACAGTTTTATTAGACGTCCCACACAACTTTCTATAAACACTCTCACTATATGCTTTAATATCTAACCAAAATCCGTCTACTTCAGCAGCTTTAAGCACATCTAGATTCTCAGGTGTCAATGCAAACCCATTTGTTTCAAAAAGCACCCACATTTTCTTACATTGCTCTTTTATTTTCTCTGTTAACTGAGCGTAGAATTCTGTGCAACATGCAAGATCTCCACCAGTATATGCACAAATATTCCTTGCAGGGCCAAAACCTTGAGGGCTCAAAACAACTTGTTCAACACTTAACTTATTCGGGCACAGAGGGCCTCTTGTGCCCCGAAGAATACAAGAACCACATGAACGGCATAGATCTGTTGCATGCCACATAGTTACCCTTTCCCTAGGCTCCCAAACAGTTACATTTTTTTCGTATTCAGCAACCATCTCAGCAATTTCCTCAGTTGACATCCAATGTCCATTAAAGCGTTGGGAAAACTCTGCTGAATGACATTTTAAACAATTATGGTTGCAGCCACTCATATAAATACTAAAATAGTGTTCAGGCCTACTTAGATGAGCTGCCTTAATAACACGATACCACAAGCCCTTTTCCTTTTTCAAAACAGCCTTACAAGCAGGTTTAATGCTTCCATCAGGCATTATGGTTGCACATTTACCCGGCTGATAGCCTTGTTCAACCATTTTACACTTCATAGCTTCTCAAGCTAAATTTAAATAAAATTATGAAAATATGTCTTCCGCTAATGTTTTAAAGATGGAAGCATAACATTCAACAACAGATTGATGGAGGATGCAGGGCATGAGCACCGTATTTGAATCTTTTCAAAAAATGAAATACCCCGTTTCATTTGGACTTCTTACAAGAAATGTGATAAAAGCAGATAGATGTTGTCTTTGTGGAACATGCGTCGCCTCCTGTTCTTTACAGGCAATCGACATTGTTAACGGGGTTCCAAAACTCGTAGGACCATGTTATGCATGTGGCGCATGTTACTCAGGTTGCCCCCAGACAGTTGAAGCTTTAACAAATCGCAAAGAAATGGAACTAGCTATCTTCGGAAGGACTAGAAATGAAGATGAGTCAAGCGGTATATTTAAGGCTTCATATGCAGCAAGAACAAAAATTGGAACGATAAAGGATAAATGTCAGGATGGCGGTGTAGTAACAACCTTACTTTTTGCAGCGTTTGAGGAAGGACTTATAGATTCTGCAATAGTTTCTGCAATGAGCGATAAAGAACCTTGGAAACCTATACCCAAGATTGCCACTACACCAGATGAAATTGTTAACGCTGCTGGAACAAAGTATGCAGCCTCACCGAACATTTCACTCTTAGGACAAGCTCACTGGGGGCGTTCCCTAAACGGAATAGCTGTCGTAGGGGTTCCATGTCAAGTTTACGGTGTTAGAAGGATGCAATTCTTCCCGGGAGCAGCTACAAGATACGCTGAAAAAGTAAAGTATGTGATAGGGCTCTTCTGTATGGAGGACTACCCTTACGAGAAACTCTTCCTAAAATACATCAAAGAAGAAAAGGGATTAAATCTTGCAGAAATAACCAAGTTCGACATTAAGAAAGGTAAGTTCCTTGCATACAAAGGTAAAGAACTCGTACTGGAAGTTCCAGTATCAGAAACAAAAGACTACACCTTAGGCTCTTGTCATACATGCCCAGATCTGACAGCGGAATTCGCTGACATATCAGTTGGCTCCATAGGTTCCCCAGCAGGATGGTCCACAGTTCTCGTAAGAACCGACAAAGGTGAAGAACTATTAAATACAGCTATCAAAAAAGATTACCTAGAAATAAAAGATCTAAAGGACGTAGAACCCGGAATCAAACTAGTTCATAAACTTTCCAAAGCAAAAGCAAAACAGATCGAAAAGCTAAAAACTTAAATTCCGCAACTCCCATCCAATATCGTTCTTTTATTTCTTTTCAGCATCTCATTACCAAATCTATCCAAATATGTTTTACATTCTTCTTAGACGGTACATCAAGATATTTATTAATTTCAATTTTGTAGCTTATTGTTAAAACATTAAAAGTAGGAGAATATTCTTGAAGATCAGAGAAATAGCTGTGAAATCCATCCTTAGTAAGAGCAGAATTTATGGCGTAACATATGCAGTTAATCCCTACGTTGGATGTGGTCACGGCTGTGCTTACTGCTATGCACGTTTTATGAAAAGATATACAGGTCATGAAAAAGACAGGTGGGGAGAGTTTGTAGATATTAAAATTAACGCGCCTACAGTTCTCGCCAAAGAAACTAAAAAAGCAAGACCCGGCCCAATACTAATAAGTAGTGTAACCGACGCCTATCAACCCCTCGAAAGAAGATATGAAATTACAAGAAAAATATTGGAGGTTTTAACGCGTAGAAAATTCCCAGTTATAATATTAACAAAGTCCTCCCTCGTAACTAGAGACATAGACCTACTTAAAAAACTGAAGCACTGCGAAGTCGGTTTTACAATAGTTACCTTGGACGACTCTATTAGAGAAAAGTTTGAGCCAAGAGCTTCTCCAATCAAAGACAGGTTAGAAGCGCTCTGGGAACTACATCAAGAAAACATACTCACATATGGTTTTATTGGACCAATATTACCCTTTCTATCCGATGAAACCATTGAAGACCTTATTTTGAAGCTTAAAGAAGTCGGATGCAGTAGCATAATGGTAGATAGATTAAACATAAAGTATGGAAACTGGAAAAGCATAAAGGAAACACTCCAGGAAAACTATCCGAGTCTTCTCAAAAAATATGAAGAAATTTTATTTTCAAAGTCCGATTACTTTGAAAAACTAAAAAACAAAATAATTGATATCGTAAAGAAGTACAATATTGATGTTGATTTTTGCTATTAGCGGACACTAACCTGATATCTCTAAACGAAGAGAGGTTTAGGGGATTTTAATCAAAATGGAAGCTGTAAGTACATGTTTCCCGCTTTTGTTTAATCCACCAAAAGTTCTAAATATTTTCATTGACCCGTTAAATCGCTTTCTTAGTACTCTAGCAGCCATTTCAGCAAACTTTAAACTACCTATCCAAACATCCACTCCACCACCAGTGGCTTCTACGTTAGCGATGTAAGCTTTAGGATCCCTACTTTTTTCAGCTAACTCTCTCAAAAGATCAATAATTTTCTCCCTTTCCTTGTAACTCAATTTCCCTCTTTCTTTTCTAATTTGAATAATAGCCTCAGAAACACCCTTTTCTTTCCTTTTACATAGGGGGCATTTCTCAGCGTAAACTTCGATCTCTAAGGTAAAACTTTCAGCTACATCTTCCTCCACATGCTTCGTTTCGACAATAACGGGAATCAAGAAACGATTTTTCACAAAGTTTTTAGGAGCCTTAAAATCCACTATAGTAAGCTTTGAGTAGAATGGAAGCTTGACCATTTTATTTACAGAGTCCTCAATGAGAGCTTTAATGGCTTCACTAAAACTTAGTCCTCTACCACGGGCAAAATTACGTCTAACAGCATAAGAATGACACATAGGACATAATTTAACCTTTATTCTTCTATTTTTAACTTCATAGAGAGGATATTTACGTAAAAAACAATCTACGCAAAGCATCTTACTAGTAAGTTTAACTTCATGTTCAGTTCTACCACACTCAATACAAAACCGCTCACGACCCAGAGATATCCCTCCACGCACCTGAAATACTTATCAACAAAATATTCCTTGTAAGTTGATAATTGATAGTTAGGTTAGTTACGATATAAAATATTGAGAAAATTGATATGTCACCCAGTTGTTCCCACAAATTTCACCGAATTTACTTTAATTGACGGCGCCGTTATAAATCCTCTTCTCACAACCATGCTTCTTAAATCTTTTCCCAAAATGCTTAATGAGTTTAGAATTCTGTGATAACTATCCGTAAACCTCATGTTTTTAATAGAATATTTTAATTCTCCATTCTCTATTTTGAATGTTCCTGCCCTAGTCATAGCTGTAATAATTCCTCTTCTAGGGTCAACGGTATTACTGTAGTGTAAACGTGAAACCAAAATGCCATTCTTAGTATCTTCTATTAAATCATCGAGTTTAGAATTACCAGGCTCAAACACCAAGTTAGATGGAAATGGTGAAGCATGTCTCCAAAAACTGGCATGACCAGTACTTTTCTTTCCTTCTTTACCAGCATAATAACTATCATAAACGAAATTTTTAAATACTCCGTGGTCAAACAACACCAACCTTTTTTTAGGCACCCCTTCTCCATCAAAAAGTAATGGTACAGGTGTCTTTTCGCTTCTAGGGTCATCTACAACACTTATATCCTCATGTAAAACTTTTTTGTTCTCTTTGTTAATCAGACTGCTCACTTCAAGATCCTTCGATCTAGCAGAAGTATCAATAGCCAAATGGAACATTAAGGTAGCTGTTGCATAAGGTAAAAACACAACCTCATAATCTCCAGGCTCAATTTTCTTTGCGTCAAGCCCGCTGGAAGCCCTTTCACCGGCTTCAAAACCAACCTCTTCAGCATTAATTTCTTTCAAATTTCCAGAAACACGGTAAGCAAAACCTTCAGCTTCACTTTGCATATTCTTCGCGGTAACTAACACATTTAAAGAAGCAAAGCTATATGCTTGAAAAACATTAACGCCTAGACTGTTAGCAACGGCTTGTAGTCTTAGAACCGTAGATAAAGCCCCGTTAACAGCACTAACGTGTTTACCAGCTTCGTGAGCGGCATCTATCACCTTGCCAACAATTTCAGCTCTGTCAAAAGGAGTAAGTCTGATCATTTCCTCGAAAAACATCTTTCTACCTGTTGATAATATTCTATCAGGTTCTGGAAGACTTTTAAAGAAAGGATCTGGCTTAGAAGCTTTAGCTATTTTAAGGGCTTGATCAGCCGCTTTCAAAATCTCATCTATATCTCTACTGATAATTGTAACACACCCAAACCTTTTGTCGCGGAGAAAAACCCTTAAGAAAGCTTTTGTATATGTTTCTCCAACATTTTGATGAATTTGAGAATTCGCAAACCTTGTAAGATAATTTTCACCGTATTCAATTCTAACATCAGCCTGCCAAGCACCGTTTTCGATAACATGTTTAATAACTGTCTGAGCGGTATCAATTATCCAACTTTTAGTTTCATCTAATTCTTTCAATTTCTTTCACCTCCCACTGAAAACCATAACGTTTCTAAACCTAGCAGTGGAAGCACCGTGGGAAACCCACATTATTTGTTGAGGTTCGCCCTTACCACAATTTGGAATACCCCAAATGAAGAAATCTTTGCCAATAGCATCGCAGTTACCCCAGAACTCTGGGGTAATTCCTTGATAAACAGGGTTCTTTAAAAGTTCTTTCTTTTCGCCTTTCTCTATTTTCCAAGCAAGTTCACAGCCAAACTGAAAGTTCAACCTTTTATCGTCAATAGACCAACTTCTATTTGTCTCCATATAAATACCATCCTTGGTATCCTCAATTATTTCTTCAGACTTCCAGTCTCCTGGCTCCAAACTAATTAAACTCATCCTAATGAGGGGTATCCTATTCCAATTATCAGCTCTCATTGCACCATTACTTTCCTCAAACCCAAGTTCAACGGCAGTCTCCCTACTAAGCTGATAACCAGTAAAAACCCCTTCTTTAACTATGTAAGTTCTTTTAACTGGTACGCCTTCGTCGTCATATTTATAGCTACCTAAAGCCTCTGGATATTTCTCTGGCGAGGGATCCATAACAATATTTACGATTTCTGAGCCATACTTCAATTTTCCAAGCTTATCAGGAGTTAAAAAGCTTGTACCTGCGTAAGATGCTTCAGTACCCAAAACTCTATCTGCTTCACTTGGATGACCACAACTTTCATGAATTTGCAAAGCTAACTGACTGGAGTCAAGTATTAACGTTGTTTTCCCAGATGGACAAGACTTGGCGTCAAGTAGCATAGTTGCCTCCTTACCAACTCTTTCGGCAAGTTCAACAAGATTTAATGATTGGACATATTCCCATCCTCTTTTCACATAGTTTCCACCGAAACTAGTTGGTAAACTCCTCCTTTGAACATCTCCATTTTTAGTGGCTAATGCTGAAACACCAACACCGCAAAAAACGATCTCAGCCTCAATTTTTGACCCTTCACTACTAACAAACCACTTATGAATTTTCCGAGCCTCATAACTAACCATACTAACTTTAACGTAGTCGCTTTGTTCTCTTATTGTTTCGTCAGCTTCCAAGAAAAGTTCCAGCTTATCCTTAAAAGGAACATCAAAAGGATCTTTAATCCAAGGTGTGCGCCATTTGTCTTTAATAGTTTTAACCGGGGCTAATTTAACAGGTTTTTTACTACGTGTAGCGCTTGCTTCTGCAATTTTAACGGCAGTTTCAACAACTTGATCAAGAGTATGTTTATCTATTTTGTTGCTGCTATGAAAACCCCATGCACCGTTCTTTAATACTCTTACACCGAAACCAGAATCTGTTTTAATAGTGGCTTCTTCAACAGCACCGTTTTTAATTTTAATTTCTTCAGAAGCGTTTTTAACAACTCTTATATCAATATAGGTTGCACCCAGTAGTAAACCTTTTTCAACAGCTTTTTCCATTAAATCAAACATGAAAAACCCTCAGTATCCTGTTCAATTACTAACATTTCACACAGTATAATCTGAGTTATGTAAAAAATAGCATAAACATTAATTTAGTTTTCACTCCTAACTTTGTGGTTACTGACTCTCTCCAGTTTAACCTGACATTTTTAAATAAATTTATATAGATAGCAAAAGCAGTTAAACTTAAGTTTAACGGGAACTAGGTTAATGTTTTACCTTTTAGATGAGGGAGAGAGTTGATAAATAATGAATCCACATCTTACATTCGAATTCTCGGAAATAGCTGGAGCAATATATGCAGTTGAAAGGTTATCAGAGTCTCATCTAGTTAAGTGGCGGATAAATCATCTAAAATCTTCCGAAACATTACTTAGTTCCTTTAAGAAACTTCAAAAGCAGGTCTTACCGCGTACAAAAATTAATAAATGGCTTTAAAGCCTACAAAGTACCGGATGAATTGGTAGAACAGCTTGTCGAAGCGGTGAAAGGAAAACTAAACTAAGAATTGATAAGTGTTAGTTTATCTTCAGACAAAAAATGATGTATGGTCTATAAGTTCTTGGATGGGAATTTTAAATCTTGCAAGAAATAGTTTCGAACGTTAGAAGTTAAAATCCTAATCACGGAATATTACCAATCAAATTTTATTTTCAAAATTATTTGTTAACATAAAATTTATCTTTAAAAACACCGTTTTAAGTTAAGAAATAATCTATTGTGAGGTTCTGTTAATGGCTTTAGCTCTTGAGCCCGCTGTAATTCTCTCTAACGTTGTTAAGCGTTATGGTGATATTGTAGCTGTGGATGACCTCAGCTTGCAGATAGGAAGTGGAGAAGTCTTCGGTCTTCTCGGTCCTAATGGATCGGGGAAATCTACAATTCTTAAGATGATTCTAGGCTTAGTTAAACCAGATGAAGGACACGTAGAAGTTTTTGGGATGAATGTACAAGAACATCCCGTAGAGGTTAAACAGCTTATAGGTTATGTACCTGAATCTCCAAGAATATACGAGTTTCTCACGGGCTTAGAGTTCCTAGATCTCACAGGAGACATCTACGGCATGGATCCAGACGATAAAAAAAGAGAAATTGAAAAATATCTTGAAGCGTTTGAGCTAAAAGGGCGAGAAGGCGATTTAATAAGTAGTTATTCGCATGGAATGAAACAAAAATTAATTATTATTTCAGCTTTAATGCATCGACCAAAACTTCTTTTGTTAGACGAACCTTTATCTGGTCTGGACCCCAGGTCTGCAAGAATTGTAAAAGATTTGATCCGCGAATTAGCGGTGGAAGGAATAACAACAATAATGTCTACACATATTTTGGAGATAGCTCAAGCTATGTGCGACCGCATAGCCATAATGTCTCAAGGAAAACTACTAGCACTGGGTACAATGGAAGAGCTAAGAAAAAAAGCAGAAGCATCTAACTCAAATCTGGAAGAAATATTTCTTAAACTGACTGGAACAAGCGACGTTAAACCAATTATAGAGGCGCTCTTAGAATGAACTTTAAAAAAGTTTTCCTGCTTGTTAAAGCTGAAATAAAATCTTACAGGTTAGTTAGTAGTGAAAGGTTCAGAAAATTTCGTGAAAACAAGTTTTTCATACATTTTCTTTACATCAGCGCATGTATCCTTGGGTTTCTAGCTGGATGGATGATTGGAAACTTCTATAGCAAAATACCTGATCCAAGTGTAAAAGACATGTTTCTTCAAGGAGTTATTCTCTTTTTCATATCTCTTCCAATGGTTGTCATTCTTACCAGCTTGATACTTACTCAGATAAACCAGTTTCAACGTTTAGGAGCTAAGCTTTCAACTCAACCACTCTACTGGTTTCCAATATCTTGGGAAGAACATACGTTAGCATCTATAATCGCAAGTATTCTAGGTGTACCATTAGCTTTTACTCTCTTCCTTTCCCTTAGCATACTTGTTGCATCCATATTCCTTAATATCGTTCCTCTTGCTGTTTTGACGGTTTTCTCTCTATTTTTAAGCGACTTTGTTGCCAGTGTTACCACTGAAATATTAAAAAACATTCAAAAGAGAATATATGGAGCTTTAACTAAAGTAGGGGGGAGAAAAACAATATGGTTAAGGTTCATCGGCTCCATACTTTTTTTAACTATATTCTACTTTTTTTATTTCTCTATGTACTACCAAGTAAAACCAACCATTCTTCTAAAAACAGTAGTCAGTGGATTGAAAAATTTATGGTTCATTCCTTATACATGGCCTTCAATACTTCTTTCTCTCTTTATTAACGGCTACATTTATGAAACTATTATTCTCTTAATCATGTCTATGTTTTTTGCGTACCTTCTATTCCTAGCTGCAACCAAATTAAACATTAAGTATGGATTGTACGAAACACCTGCAATAACCATATCCAGAGGGATTTATGTTTCAAAGCCAGGTTTACTTCGAAAACTTGGCTTGTCCGCACCTGAAGTGGCATTGGTTAAAAAAGATTTTAAAGGCTTAATACGACGACAAGAGCTTGCATCTATTCTCATATTTCCCATAATATCTACCGTTGTTGTGTTTGTTGTAATAGTGATGAGAATTGGAGGAGAATCTTCAACACGTTTATTATATCTTTTTGTTTTTACTTACTTAACATTAGTTCCTGGAGTTTTGATGGCTATAGGAACTGGGATAAGGGCAATAGGCTTAGAGGGCACACGTATTTCATACATTTTTTCCATGCCGATAGATGCAAAAACCCTTGTCAGAGCAAAATACACATTTACAGTTCTTCTATCCCTCACCACGGCCTTAATATGTTCGCTCATAGGGGTTCTTGTTTGCAAACCTTCCTTAAAAACATTACTTTTAAGTGTTTCCGAAACAGTTTTTCTAATATTTTCCTTAGGAATGATTTCCATTAGCTTTAGCATAAAGGGTCCGGATTTCCGAGAACTTCCAAGGCCAAGAATGATACAGCCCATCTGGGGTATTATATCTTTTTTGACATGTTTCTTCATAGGATTAATCGAAACTTTACCGGTTATACCTTTTCTGCTAATTCGTTTTCTAGAGTTATCTGAATTTAATTTTCCTTTCTGGACGTTTTCATCAGTTCCAGAAATCTATTTTTACATAGGTCTATCAATAAGCGGAGTAATAGCCTTTGCCGTAACTCATTCATTTTATAGATTTGCCTTAGAAAACGCTAAAAAATTTCTGGTTCACGCGGAAAAGGTTCTGGCTTATATCGAAAAATAATTCAAACAATGATAACAGTATTTTAGTAGTTGCACGATTCAAAACATAAAACTGCAGTATAACTTCATTTAATGATTCAACCATTTTAAGGAAAGTTAAATCAAAATTAAAGTTGTCGATAAAATATAGCAATTATATCATCGAAGCATCGTTCAACAATTAAAACACCAGAAAATAGATGTCTATCTCTAGCAGATTCAATAATACTTGCAACTGGTTTTATTGGGAAGCTTTCGGGGGGAACGGAGCTCCCCACACATATATCTGTTTTAAACCTCTCAACCTAATGTTCCAAGAACCTATAACGTCTCTATCAGCATTAAACCACATTTCTTACATTTCAAAGTTCCGTGCCCATTCAGACTTAGCTTTGCCCCGCATATCGGGCACAAACTACTCGTACCCTTAGCATCAACATAAACTATAGAAATTCCACTCAGCCTAGCCTTATATTCAATTATTTTTGAAGTTTGCGAAAACTCCACCTATGCAACCTACTATTCATTTGCGGTTTTACCGTATTCGATGCAAAATCGTTCATGTTGCAGAGTCTTACCTTCAATACACATAATTTTTAAAGTATTGCCCAATCTTTATAACTTTTGCTTCGAACTTCTTAGAGTTAATCTATCTACTTTCTGAGGTAATTTACTTTTCATTTATTCTTACTTTAGGTTTTGAGAGGTTTTACACACTACAAAACTTTTATATAGTAGTAATAGTTATTATAACTAAAATAGAACCTTAGCGACTTAAACAAGGAGTAAGAAAAGAAATGGCTGTTAAACTAAATCCACTAGAAATAGTAAACAAGAAAGTAAATATTGTCCTTTTAAAATCATATTTAATAGGTGTCACAACATACCTGCTAGAAAATAACGTTCCTCCAGCTCAAGTAAATGAGCTACTAAAAAAGTTTGGGAGAGAAGCGGGTAGATATCTATTAATTTTAGAAAAAAGTGATAAGACAATTATTCCAAAAAATATTATTAAACCTAGTTTTTTGGATCAAAAAACTTACATCCGTACAACTTTAAACCTAATCACCAATTACTTATTTGGCAAAAGCTTTGATAACATTTCAGATACTCTGGAAAAAGAAAATAATCACCTAGAATTTCGAATGGTTCTATTGGACAACCCTCTATGTAAAGATCTAATAAGCCCTCTGCCTGAGGTAAAATTTTCATCAATCCTTGCTGGAATAATCGAAGAAATCATAGGGGATAAAATAGGATCTAAAA
Organism: Candidatus Baldrarchaeota archaeon; assembly: GCA_030587435.1. The sequence goes on from JAUQZC010000041.1 coordinate 13,403, forward strand.
ATGTATTTTGCGACGAAACTAGATGCATCTCCACAGGAGATTCTCTATGCGAATTTGTTCTAAAAATAAAATTAGACAAAATTTAGGAGGATAACTAATGGGAATAAGGGGATTCATAGCTTGGAAGTTTATAGCGAAAAAAACTAGAAGAATATTATTTCAGTCACTAGTCGTTTCAACAATAGAATACTTAGAAAATTTAGGGAAAAAGCCCTCAGAAATCTATAAAGATTTGAAAGAAATAGGAAAGAAAATGGGGATGTGGATTTATTCCGAATATCTCTCCAAAGCAGGTTCAGCTTCAAAGAGTATTTGGGACCATGGAGCAAACTTTAACTTAGGATTTAAGTTTTTTACGGGAAAGACATTTGACAACATTTATTACAATATTTCGGAAAATGGAAAAGACGTTAAAATTCATTATATAATCAAAGATAACCCTATCTGTAAAGGAATTAAGCCGCCAGCCCCAGAAATTAAGCCATCAGCCATTGTGGCTGGAGTTTTTGAATGGATTGAGGAAAATAGAAAAGAGGATTGGAGTGCAACTTCTGTTACATGCGATGAAGTAAAATGTATAGCATCTGGCGACGAATTTTGCGAAATCGTTTTCCATTTCAAGTTAAATGAAAAAGGAGCGGAGGAAGTTCTTAAAAAGATTGGCGGTAAACCTCAAGAAAGCTGCATTATAAAAGTTAAATAACTGAAACAAGGGAAGTACAATGAATAGCAAAGTGCTCAACAAAACAGTAAATCCAGCCATTGTAATGATATTAACGGAAGGAGGAGGACCAGTAGCCACCATACCACCTATGGGAGATTATCGATACCTATTATCACCGCTCATATTTTCAGTAATTGCTATCTTAGAAAACTTTGCAGGAGAAAATGTAAATGAAGTAAAGTTAGTAGCTGGTGGAAATAAAATCTTATTCATTAAAAAAGCAGGGTTATACTTTTTTGCTATCATAGTAGATAAAGAAATGGAACCACATGCGAAGGAGTTTTTAAATCAAATTATAACGTCTTTTAAAGAAAGATTTCCAGTAGAAAAGGAATTATTAGTAGTAGAAACAAAAGAACTGAGAGAATTTGAAAAACAAGTTATGGAGGAAATACTTAAGCTTACCAACATAAAGAAAAGTGATTATTTTACGTCATTAAGAACAATTTCGCAGAAAGTTTTTGAAGAAGTAAAGCAAAGAGGACTAATACCATTAAGTGTTCAAAAGAGGGTAAAGAGTACAATGTATCCCGAACTAACAGATCTATCTGTACTCTTTAAGGAAAAAGATCCAACCATGAGAAAAATCCTAGAGATGTGCAACGGGACGATTCCAATGGACGAAATAGCTAAAAAAATAAATATCTCAGAAGCAAAGCTTCTCATACTACTCTCAAAATATGTTAAAAAGAAATCCATAACAATGAAAAGCGGAATCTATATAATTGAAGAAACGTAATTCGCATTTTAGCCTTGCGTAACAGTTAAATATTTGATAGATGAAGATGGAACGGTTATACACTATGAAGGAAGCATCGAAGCTACTTGGGACTCATATTAGGACTATTCAGAAGTGAGATAAGCAAGAAAAGATTAAACGCGTTAGAATTGTTAGTGGAAAAGAAGAGTCCCAGAATCGGAGATAAAGAGGATTTTAGGAATTCATGAAGAGAGGAAAATCATAGGTTATGTCAGGTTTTCATTTAAATAATATTTTAGATCAATTTTAGCATAGTTGAGGGAGGTTAATAAATAATGAGGCCACGATTCACCTTTAAATTTTCATACATAGTTGGAGCAATATATGCAATCGAAATGATGATGGAAGCACATCTAGTCAAAACAAAAGTTAAACATAATATTCAAGTTTTTAGCCAAGAACTACTTGAAAGTTATCGCCGAGAATTTTCATTATCTTCCTTCCTATGGCACCTAAGACCACTTATTGCAACAACTCAAGATATTATGAAGGCCTTAAATCTTTATTACAGTAAAGAGATAGCTCCTCTACTATATAAGGCAATAGAGTCATATAAGCCTCACTAGCAAAAAATCCTTCCAAAAATAAAGGAAAACACTAGATATTTAACGGATTTCTGGAAAAAACACGGCAATGTCATCCTGAATGAAATATCGAATATCAGTAGGCATCCATGGAAAGTGGAGGAGATAAAAGCTTTCATTGTAGAGCCTATCGCTGAGGGACATGGAGATGCTTTCCCAAGGGAAGGAATAATAACATTTGAAGGAATCAAGCTAACTACTCCAGAATCCATTGTAGGATTTGTTCACGAGGTAGCTCATATCAATACATTACCTCCTTTCATAGAAACTCTTGAGCAAAAAGATATCCGCAGCAAAGTTCTCTACGAAATAGCTAACGAATACGTTGCAGAACAAGCCCTAGTGAACATAAAAGTTTTACCCTCACTTTACCCTCCTTTCATAGAGAACTTCTCAAGTTAAAACCTGGAGATAGAGTTAAAATTGAGGTCGAAGGTGGTGTTGCTATACTAAAACCCCTAAAAAAGCCATCAGAAAGTATTAAGGGCTTAGGGCGTAACGTGAAGAAAAAATTGAAACTAACTGCTGTCGAGCTTATTCATGAGCTTAGAGAGGAGGATGTGGAGGAGCTTTAATGTTTGCTCTTATCGATACGAACATCTTTTTATGCTTGGCTTTTGAAGATCCGGGATGGGAGTACTGTGGAAAGCTGCTAGATGACGTATATTTTGGGAAAATCAAATGTGTAATCAGCTCTATTCAACTATCTGAGCTATATACCCCCTTCATGAGAGCTGGAGATGAAAAGGGATTAAAAGGGTTAAAAGAAGAGCTAGAGAGGCTTAAAGTTAAAGTTAGGGCTACTGATAAAAATGTAGCAATTCTATCATCAAAGTATCGCTCAATAATTAAAACACCAGAAAATAAATGGTTACCCTTAGCAGATTCAATAATTCTTGCAACAGCAAAACTGGAAAATGTAGATGTACTTTATACCCTTGACACAAACTTCTACAATGTCAAGGAAGTTAAAGTTAGCGCACCCTTCATGTCACTAAAAGAGTGGATTAAAAAATTTGGAACAAAACAACAAAAAAGGTTATTAGGTTTCACTTAAATGAGCTCTGAACCAACTTTCACGTATATGATTCCAAAGGTTAAGCATCGATTATTAAATAAACAAAAGTACCAAGTTTTCCAGAATATTATAATATTTTCAGTTTCCTGGCAGGTTTTATTAAATTAATGTTCATATATTTCGCTGTCTACTTCTTTTTAATACGGTTTTTAGCTAGGATTGCTGCTTCTAATATTTTTGTGTATCCCGTACATCGGCAAAGATTTCCTTCGATAGCCCTACGTATATCTTCCTCACTAGGGTCTGGATTTGAATCGAAAAGAGCTTTCAACGTGAGTATTATGCCAGGAGTGCAAAAACCACATTGAACCGCACCAGTTTCAATAAAAGCTTCTTGAATTGGATGCAGTTCACCATTCTTCACAATACCTTCAATGGTTACAACATTTTTCCCATCTACCTGAGGAGCTAAAACAAGACACGAATTCACAGGTTGATTATCAACGAGAACAGTACAAGCACCGCATTCCCCTCTTTCACACCCCCTCTTCACGCTTGTAATTTTTAGTTTTCTTCGAAGAAGATCTAACAACGTAGTATTTGGCTTAACTTTTACTTCCACTTTTTTCCCATTTAAAGTAAACTTAACAGTAATTTCTTCATCCAACTCTTTCACCTCACTTCATCTAACGCTTCAATTAAAGCTCTTTTCGTCAAAACAATGGACATCTCCTTACGGTACTCAGCTGAAGCCCTCACATCACTTATGGGGCTAATATCCTCCACAACCCAAACGCAGTTCTTTTCAACAACATCCTTTGTCGCGGAAAGGCCTCTAAATTTATCTTCGGTCTTTTTAGCCCTTACAGGTGTGGGAGCAACCGAACCTAGAGCAATACGAACATCTTTAAAAACATCATCTTCAACGACCACTAGGGTTGCAACAGAAACAATTGAAAGCGTATGAGCAAACCTTCTACCAAGCTTTAAAAAAGCAGTGCCGGCGTGATTAGACATTATAGGTATCTGAATTTCCGTTAATAACTCATTATTTTTAAGTATGGTTTCACCTGGTCCGGTAAAAAACTGGTCAATAGGAACTGTTCTTTCACCTTCAGAACTGGTAAGCTTTAACTCTGCCTCCAATACGAGTAAAGGTGGCGCTGTATCTGCTGCTGGAGAAGCATTACACAAATTTCCTCCAATAGTTCCCAAATTTCTTATTTGCCACGAAGCCATTTTCTCAACGGCATCCGAAAGGACATGAACATTTTCCCGTATAATAGGTGACGTCTCAATCTCTCTTAGGGTTGTCAAAGCACCTATTTTTATAACACCATCCTCCTTTGAAATAAACTTCAATTCCTCCAAACGAGACAAATCAATAACATATTTTGGTTTAACTACACCGTCTTTCATTTTAACTATTAAATCTGTCCCACCTGCTAATAGTTTAGCTTGTTCCCCATATTTATCGAGAAGTTCTAAAGCTTCCTCAAAACTTTTAGGTCGCAAATATTTGAATCTTGGCAGCATCACAAGTCTCCTCCCTAAATTTTAGCTTTAACATCCCTCATTTACAACAACTTTCAAAACACCATATAATTTAACCAGCACCCTAACCATCTTCTAATCCTCTATTAGCCTCTAGCTTTCTTTAAAGCGAAATATAGCTTCTCAGAGGTTGCCGGGATCTCTCTTATCCTTACACCAGTTGCATTATAAATAGCGTTTATAATAGCGGCGGGAGTGGGAATCAAAGCCATTTCACCAACACCCTTAGCGCCAAAAGGCCCATACTGATACAAATCTTCCACATAAACAGGCTTCATAACCTCCGGAACATCTTCAACCGTAGGAATCACGTAATCCGTAAGATTAGCGTTAAGAATAACACCATCCTTAAACACCAGTTCCTCCATAAGAGCGTAACCGAGACCCTGAGCTATAGCCCCCTCAAGCTGCCCTTCAACCAGCGTAGGATTCAAAATTTTACCAGCTGCCAAAGCAGGCCAAACCCTCAACACCTTTACCTGACCAGTTTCCATATCCACCTCCACTTCAGCAACATTAGCAACATAGCTATAAGCTGGATAAGCAAATCCTTGACCTCTCTCCTGATCAAATGTACCCTTAGGCAAGAAGAAGTATCCGGTGGCGCTCATCTCAACACCCGTCTCATAACATTTCTTAACAAGATCTCTCCACTCAACATATTTGTCAGGTGCTCCACGGCAGTAAGCTTTGCCATCCCTAATCTCCACTTCCTCAGGAGTACATCCTAAAAGTTTAGCAGCAACCTTCTCAACTCTTTCCCTCAGCTTTGCAGCTGCTACAAATATACCAATACCTCCTATACTTGAGCCCCTTGAAGCATGAGTTGCACCAGTATCCGGTGCATCTGTAGTTCCACCTACAATCTTAATGTGTTCAATAGGGATTCCAAGCACCTCAGAGACTATTTGAGCATGAGCTGTATGAGTTCCCTGACCAATTTCACATATACCAGTTCCACAAACAACGCTTCCATCCTTGTAAATGTTAATATAAGCATTAGACCAATCTGGAACACCCCTACTTGTGCTAATACCATGCCAGCCACATGCAATCCCTATACCACGCCGCTTAACACCCCCGTCCTTTCTGTACTCAGCCCACTTCCTCTTAAAATCTGAAACTTCAGCAAGCTTTTTAACAGCTTCACCAATACCAACAGAATGATCTAACTTTTGACTGGTGATCGTAAGCGACCCAGGCTTCAAAATATTTCTCAACCTTATTTCAACAGGATCCAAACCAAGCTTCTCAGCCAATTCATCCATTTGAGACTCGGCAGCAAACTGTATCTGCGGATTTCCAAAACCCCGGAAAGACCCTTCAAAAACCTTGTTAGTATATACAAGGAAACCATCAACCTTAGCGTTAGGGACTTCATAGGGACCAGAAGCATGCATAGTAGCCCTCCAAAGAACAAAAGGCCCCCTATTAGCATATGCACCCGAATCCAAAATTATCTTGACTTGAATAGCGGTAAGTTTACCGTCACTAGTAGCACCAGACTTATACTCAATTATAGAGGGGTCTCGCTTGCAATGAGAAGTAAAAGAATCCTCCCTAGTATAAACAAGCATCGCAGGCCTACCAGTTTTATAAGCTACAAGAGCAGCCTTAGCAGTAACAAGAGGACCCATATCATCTTTTCCACCAAAAGCACCGCCAACACTAGCTTGAACAATCCTAACCTGAGCCATATCCAAACCTAATACTCTAGATGTAATTGTTTGACAGAGATGTGGATATTGAATAGAACTAATCACAGTAATTCTCCCCGGCTCAGGAACAGCCACAGCCCCCTCAGTTTCAAGATAAACATGATCTTGATGACCAGTTCTATACGTATTTTCAACGATCACATCAGCTTGCTCAAAACCCTTCTCCACATCCCCCTTCCTAACCTTCGTTGTTTCCGCAATATTGGAACCTCTTTCCTCGTGAACCAGAACCTTAGAATTCATAGCTTCAAGAGGGTCGAAAACAGCCGGCAAAGGCTCATATTCAACTTTAACAAGTCTCGCAGCCTCCTCAGCTACATCAGGATCTTCAGCAGCAACAAGAGCAACAACCTCACCGTGAAATCTAACCTTCCCCTCAGCTAGCAGAGGCTGATCGGGCAAAGCATAACCAACCTGATTTATACCAGGTATATCCTTGGCAGTAAAAACTCCAACAACCCCAGGTAGCCTTAAAGCACTACTAACATCTATTTTCTTAATTCTTCCATGGGGAATTGTACTTTTAACGAGGCGTACATAAAGCATTCCATCAAAAAAGTAATCTTCAACATACTTAGCTTTTCCAAGAACCTTTTCTAAAGCATCTACTCTCCGAACACCCTTACCAACAACCAAAAACCCCTTAGCTTTCTTCCATTTTTCGAAAAGCCTTAGAAACTCCTCACTCAAACAACCACCCTCTCTCTTTTATCACGACACCATACCCCAAGATCTATCCAACCAATATTTAATTAATTAATTTCATATCGTAATTTCATGTAAATTGTTGAGTAATCACCAAAGGTAAACTATAGTAATCCACCTGTATTTATTTTCTTCGCTTCAATAGCTATCACCGGTAAATCGTCGCCAATATCGACTTTACAGTAGAAGGTGACCCAATCTACCACTGTCAAATACAGCTTCTTTTTATTAAATATCCCTATAATTCCCTTTATCACAACTCCCTTAGTCTTTTCAACGATATTCAGGAACGTTGCACGATCCACCTCGGCCAAAATACCTCCAACTAATAGTCTCCTTACCCCGGCAGCAGCTGCTACAGCAACTGCACCTGCCGTACCAGAAGTTACCGCTAATAATATTCACCTCCATCTATAACAAACTGCTTAACTTTAAATTTACTTCCCTTTAAATTCCCTCTAGCAATATACCACAATAAACTTTCGTTACAGACTCAAGTCAAAATAGGAATACATAGCAACAAACTGGTAACATGGAATAAGCTTAGAGATCTAATTGAAACAACATCTGCAAAACAAAGTCACATTCTCGCTTGATCTAATTATAGTATTAGTTTCTGTTTCATGTAGCATTCTTACTGGATACAAGTCAATATATTAGAGAGAATGCTAAGAGATTTCCGTATAGCAGTTGAAAAAGGTGTAGTAATTCGTGGTTTTAGAAATAATTAGCTCTTTCCTTTTGTAATAATTTTTGGATGGGGATTCAAATGTTGCTTTTAACACCGCAAAAGTTTTAATTAAAAGTTTCAATTAAACTAGCTGTTAAATAATTTTGCTAGGTCTTCTTTTGTGTCTATATCTATTAAAACACCTGGTGAGCCTGTTTCAGCTAAAATTATTTTTCTTCGATGTTTACGGACAACGGCTTTCAGACCCTGTTCTTCCTCTCTTATTTCCTTTATTTCGTCGAAAAGTTTCCGAGAGAAGAGAATTGGATGACCAGGCTTCCCTTTATAAGATGCAATAACGATTTCTGCTCTAGTTTCCTTGAACTTTGAAATCACTTTGTTAACGTCTTCTGCTGTTACCAGTGGGTAGTCGCCGGGTAAAAACAAAACTGCTTCCGCTTCTCTTGAAACTTTTGACAGTCCCTTTTTTACAGAGGAACTCATACCCTCTTCAAAATTTTCATTTAAAACAATTTTACAAGGTAAGTCGCGCAAAATTTTCTCAACTTCCTCAGCCATGTAGCCCAAGACAACAATAACTTCATCAACCTGAGAATTTAAAGCATTTTTAACAACTCTACGTATCAAAGGCTCGCCGAAAACCTTTACAAGCATCTTATTTTCCCCAAACCTTTCAGACTTACCGGCAGCCAAAATAACCAAAGAAAACATAAGCTCACCACACTATATGATATTATTTATTTTAAGTAAGTTTGTAGTTTGGTCTTTGGGATTTGCACTATTTCTCTATCGACAAGAAAAGAACATTATTCATCACGTATTAGCTATCAGACAAATGGTTTGGCCAAATAAAGTTTATTTTCTTTTCCTCTTAAGCATAGGTAAAGCTTGTTTAGTATTTTTCTACCAATTATAGTTCCTAGCTTGCCAATTTGAGGTAGGTGCGCTTTAACTCTGAACCATCAATTTGCAATGAAAACATCCAATATATATGTGTTACATGGGATTCCAAGTCCAGCGGCATCTAGTTCTTCAAATCCATCAGGTTTTTCCACGTAATTCGTAATAAAGTCTCCAAGAGGACGTGATAATATTAATGCTTCATCAAAACCAGTATCCACTAAGGCTTGAGTATTAATAGCGTATTTTAATTCGCTTCTATATATTTTGACTTGCACCACAGGGTAAGGTTCAACGCCGATTTCTTCCAAGTATTTATGTTCTTCAAATAGCTCCAATTCACATTTCAAGTCAAATCCTCCACTTCATAGGTTTTTGATGGAGGTTCTGTCAACTCAAAAGTAGTACCTACTCGTATCTTTGGGACGGTTAATAGCTTAGCCCCACGAGGCCTATTATACATAAATAAACGTTCTTTTTTGGTTTTTATTTCGATTACAACGCCAATATTTTTTAAACTTTTTAAATATCTTTTACATGTTTTCCAACCTATGTTCAATTCCTCGGACAATTCCTTTATTGATTTCGGCTCTTCACTTAAGAGTTTAACCAATTTCTCGATAAGTTCGATTTTCATCCTGATCACACGTTGAAGTTAGAGTACTCTAACTTTTAAGTGTTCTAACTTAATAAAGCGTTAGCCTTAACGTCATCAAAACAATACTCAATCCAGGTTAATCGTTCAATAATTCTGTTTAATTTTCTCTCGTATCTACATCCATTAAAAATACTTAGGAAACCTACTTCTGTTAATACTACATTTTCTTTACGTTTACGAACAACGGCTTTCGAATCTTGTTTTCTTTTCTTATTCTTTTATCTCGCCAAAAAGCAAGTTTCTTCTTCTGGGCCGTTCAGCAGTATTTTGTATTGGTTTAAGAAGCTTCTGCCTGCAAGGGTTTCTTCACAGTTTTCATATGTTTCAAGGAATGTTAAAATTTTCAGTTTGGCTTTTGGGATTTGTACGATTCCTCTAGATACTTTTAGTGGTTCTTTGATGCCTGTTGGGTGTTCTACATAAGCTTTTACGGGTGCTAAGTAAAGGTTCAGGTTTAAAGACCAATTAAACACCTTATCGGGAATAAGGACGTATCCATCATATCCACTATCGACAAGAAGAGGAATTGTGCCGATATGTGGAAAACTTAATTTTTCGTCTGGTGTTAAAAATACGACTTCTATTATTGGTGCAGGTGGGTCAAAATTTTTCGAGTAATTCCAGCAAAACTTGTTCATGTTTCTTTTCTCCTTAAACTTCTCCCTCTAATTTTCCTTACGGCTTGTTCCTCTATTTTTTCTCCGACCTTCCATAAAATTCTGTGCTGTTTGTAATTTGTGACCTTGTTAGCTTTTTCTAAAACTTCTTTGATGTTGTCACCAATAGCTACTATTTGGCCATTTGCAATTACCACCCACTTGCCACGGTGTTTTTGTTCAAAATTTTTTCTTACTTCCATTAATTTCTTCCAGTTCTCCTCATCTTCTTTGTTTGAGCTTTTAACAGGTTCAATTATAAGCTTTCCTTTTACGATACGAATATTTACTTCGTCATAGGGTTTAAAGGGAAAGGCGGAATCATTGCTAAGTTTCTTTGAAATATACAGGTAAAGTCCTCCACCCTTATGCGGAACAAACTTACCTTTACCCTTCATTTTAATACTCAAAACTAAAGTACATAAAAATGATATATAAAATTTTACATAAAAACTTAGAAGGTTAACTTCTTCCAAAATAAACTGGCCCTTCTTTGAAAATTTAAAACCTCAAAAATTCACTTCAACAATTTTCAATGCAGATCGACAAACATTCGAAACACCTAATCAATTATTGAAATCTGACAGTGAAAAGACTGAAACGTTACTAAACCCATTGAAATGTAAAGGTATAATCTTCCATCCTTATGTGTAATAGTTAAATTTGTCGAAGTTAAATTTATAAGAGATAAAATTAAGAGGAAAATTAACAGTCTTCAATTGATCTGAGGCCTAATGGACCGGAAAGTTTCTAAGAGAAATCTTATATCAACTTTAGCTGCTGGAATTCTTTGGATGGCGGCTACGTATGTTACGTATATTCAAGACAAAATAATACGGTCCTCACCTGAAGAAATCCCTAAATATATGCCCTTTACCCAACTTGCACTCGGAGTAATCCTAATACTAATAATTATCACATTTGGATTTTCTACACCGAAAACAAGCAACTAGACCAAGGATCTAATTAAACCCTCAATGTCACAAGGGGAGAATAGTGATTAAAAAACTTGCTCTGATAGTTATCCTTTTAGGGTTTTGGGGTCTACCTGTTGTCCTCGCTAATTTTCTCTATTTAGGAGCCATGTGGGGTTTTGGAGCTTTATTCTGGTTAATAGTTACAATATTATGTTTTCTTTTCGACTATTATAGGAAGAGATATGAAGAGCCTTTGTCCAGAAAGTGGGAGATATTTGCAATTCTTGTAGGATTCCTAGGCCTAATATATGCTCCAATAGTCTATCTACTATATTCAGTAATCCGCGGCTTTATTATAGTTACATACTTGGTATTTTCAGGGATAATTGTGGCAGCAACCAGGATATTATTCAACAAATCAAACTAAAAATCCATATATGGTTTAAAGGAGGAAAATTATGGTTAAGGTGAAAGTTAGAAGACAAACATTATGGGATAGTATGCTATACTGGTTATCTATTTTCTCCATTTTTGTTTCATGGACTGTGTTTTCTACGGATTCAATTTGATTAAAAAATTGGAAAAGTTGCTTTTAGAAACAACATTTGCATCCATAATATACTTACTTTTTGAACCACCACAGTTCTCACGAAAATGGAGAATTGGAACTATAATTCTCTGCTCCACTTGCTTCACATTAATTGTACCGATTCGTACCTTATTTGAAACCTTAATACTAACGCAAACTAATAGCGTCATAACGGTAGTTTCCATCATAGAAATAATAGTATTTTCACTGGTAACGAGAATACCGTTTAATCCTTCACTAAGAAAAACATTATTTAGAAGAAAAGAAATCTGTAACGAAGAGTAAAACCTTTTAACTACTAAAGCTTCCTTAATGAAGCTATGTTTCTTTAATCCTTCTAATTTTGATTATTTGGGCGAGAATGCTTATGCTTATTTCTTCTGGTGTCTGTGCACCTATATCTAAGCCTACAGGAGCATAAAGATTCTTAAAAACGTCTTCACTAACTCCTTCTCCTTTCAGCCTTTCTTTAAGTTTTGCGACTTTCACCTTACTTCCAAGTAGCCCGATATAGCGAACATTTTTCTCAAGCATTTTCTTCAAGGCTAAATAGTCGTGTTCAGGTTCTCCGTGAACAATTACAACAAAGTCGTCGGGTCGAACTTCAACCTTATCCAATATTTCCGTGAAATCGCCGACCAGTATTTCCTTAGCCATGGGGAAACGTTCTCTAGTTGCAAGCTCTCTGTTATCATCTACAACCACGATTTCGAAACCCAATATATCTGCAAGTTTAGCAAGAGGATAACCTACATGGCCAGAACCAATAATTATTAAGTGTGGCTTCGGCTCGATAACATCTATAAAAATCGTAATCTCACCTCCACAAATAAGCCCAGTCTTAACAGCACCTCTCCTTTCAGCGCCCTCACGGAGAGAGAAAACGATTTTCTTAGATTTTCCAACCTTTAAAGCCTTTAACGCTTCTTCAACAAGAATTCTCTCCAAATTTCCTCCACCAATAGTACCAACAATCTCTCCATCTTCGCTTACAGCGATCTTAGCACCTACATCCCTAGGACCAGAACCCCTCTTCTCAATCACGGTACATAAAGCAACCTTCTTCCTATTTTTCAAAAGTTGAGCAACTTTTTCTAGCACATCAACATCTGTCACCAAGTTAAGCCCTCCAACTTACACAAAGTATTGCAGAACATATTAATTTATTAAATCCACTCTTTTTTACTTCTTTTATTTCATCAAAGTGTGAATCATCGATTAAAACCTTAGCATTATGTTTCTTTGCTACAACCGCTATTATACAGTCGCCCATGGGAACGTTAGGATATTTACATTTTAATATGCCAGCTTGGTAAGCAACCTCTATATCTATCGGTACATTTTCTAATCCGCTTCTTAGCGATGTAAAATACCTTATTTTTGCCTCCTCAATTCCCCTCCTTTTACATGTCATACCAGTTATTTCAGATAAGACGATCACTGGAATTATTCCCTGCTTACTCTTAATTATTTCCAACAATTTTTGTTTTACCTTCTTCTTTACATTTTCATCTTTTGTGTAAAAATATTCAATTAGAAAACGCGTATCAACAACTTTTTAACCATTAATATTCCTCTCTAACCTTTTCCACTTCCGCTTTAACCTCTTTTACATCACCATATTCAGCATCCGCACCAGCCAACGTATCTAACTTTGGAATAGGAGTAAAAATTATCATATTTCCCTTTATCTCAACTAAAAGTTCATCCCCTCCTTAATATTTAATTTCTCTCTGTAATTTTTAGGAATTGTGGTTTGTCCCCTTCTAGTGACCTTAACTAATACAGCCATATAACCACCAACTTATCCTACTATTAAAATCAAGTCCTACCAAATAAATAAATTACTACTCTCAAAACTCCAAGAAAATATGTTTCCAAGTCTTTTTTAAGTAATTAAAAACCTATGACATTTAAAAAGTAGTTATGATGTTTTTAGTGAGTGTAGGTTGGTAGAAAGCCCCATGCTTCTCTTTTTGTTATTGGTAGTCCCATGGCTTTCTTTATCAAACGTGCTTGATTTCCAACTGCGAAGGGCGGGCAACCTGGAATATATACAGCTTTTTCTCTTAGCTGCCAGAATATTGTACTTTTAGTTGAATACAAGGCGCAGTCTCCAAAAACAATAGGTAACCCTATTTTTAATAGTTCTTTTGGGTCTTCTGGAAGCGAAGGATCTACCCCAGCGATAAAAACAAGTTTTCCAACTCTCTTAGGGACCTCCTTGTCCAAGACGCCTTCTCCCTTCAAAGCATATAGGGTGAATTTTATCCATGCTTTACAAGCTCTACAACACCCACCCTCGATAAAAACGATGTTTGGAAATATTCCAGCCAAAATTTCACAGGAAGCCTTTTTCAATTTCTTTCTAACATCTTCAATTTTTGCTCCAACAACTTCTATCTTGCTTGGGTCACCTATACCTAAGCCATCAGCATGAGCAATAGCTATAGGTCCAATTTCCCTGAGAGGATCATCAAACCCCATAACGAGAGAACCAATAGCGTCGGTTGCAACTGGGTCGTCACCCGCTAAAATAACATTCATATCAACTGGGTCGCCGTAAATTGGACCATCACCTTCCATAGCTTTAATTCCATCAATAACGCAAAGCTTAATTTTATCTCTTACAACCTTTACAATATCTACCAGTTTTTGCCAGAGATCCGACCTATGAAACTTAAGACGATCAGTATAAGGATCCACGAGAGCATGTAAATCCTTTATGCAAAGCGTGACACCGCCACCTTCCATGCTGCACTTCATAACCGGAACGGGAATTATTTTATCAACTTCCAAAGCTATTTCAGCGATATTTGCCTTTCTGAGAACAACACCCCCTGGAATATCTACGATTCTGCCGTAGAATTTTCCTTCCTTATCAAATGGGACAACCTCACCACCAACTTCTTCAGCAATCTTATACATACCTGTTAAGAAAAGTACGTCATCACTATCCATTTCCTCTCTCCATAAAAGTGTCATTGCAGCTGTTCCTTCACCTATAATGGGTTTTCCGCCAGCTTCCTTGACAAGCAATGCTACTGCTCTAATTACGCGGCGGTCGGTTGTAGTTGGTGGGGGTGCAGGTCTAACTAAGTTCGGCTTTATAAGAACTTTTTCACCAGGTTTAACAAATTTTTCAATTCCACCAAGTAAATCAACAGCATTTTTCACAGCTTCATAAACTTTATCCTCGTCAACTGGCGGTTCAAGCTTTGAAATAGCAACTTTAGCCATACTTTTCCCCTCAGGTTATTATGGGTTCTTTATGTCCCTCAATAAAGTATGCTAATGCTTCTTCAATGAGTTTTGAAATGTCATTAATGCCTATACGTTCTAATTCGTTTTTATGCTGTTCAAGAAACTCTTTAGCCCTACTATATGTTCTTTCAGAAATTTCTACCTTAACTAGGTTTTCCCCTTCGGTCACGTTTAATCACTCCACCCATGATAAGTTATCTAATAGTTACTTCATAATTACATAAATAGATTGTCGATGGTTCACTTAACAATTTCTACTTTAAATTCTGGTTTTATATCCTTAATAACTAAAAAATGTTTGTCTTTTGTCCTTAGCGTTAGCTTGTTATTAAGGGCTATAGCAGCAATAATAATATCTACAGCAGGTATTGGTTTGCCAATTTTAAGTAAACTTATCGCTAATTTAATGGCTAATTTATAATCAGAATGAGTGGGGTAAAGGACTTCTAACTTAGAAATTTCCAAAGCTTTCGGGAACTCAATAACATTTAAAATTGTTGTAAAAGCCTTTATCTCCTTAATATTTAATTTATAGTTTTCAATTAAGCTGCTTGTGTCGTGGAGGATCTTCTCCATTCAGCTTCCCTCATCTTCTTATACCATTCAACGGTTCTTTCAAAACTTATTTCAGAAAGTTCCTTAACAACGTCTTTACCTAACTCTTCAAGTAACTCTTCAGTTGACGTTTTAAACTCCCCTTCTAACTTTCTAAGATACTCTATTATTGCTTTTCTAGCCACTTCGCTCCAACGTACCTCAGAATATTTTTTCATTTTTCTGTAAAGTTCTTCAGGTATGGAAAGTGTGATGTTTGGCATAACATAAACATGTGAATTCACATATTTATGTGTTTTTGTTCTAAGAGATTCTAAAATCAACACAACATAGTAATCAAAGTAGCTTTAAACTTAAATGGAAAAATGTTAAAATGTAAGAATAAATGGAGTGCAAGAAGACTAAGATTACCTAAACTGCGGAGACGTGATTGAATGCCCGAAATAAAGATTAAAAAAGAAATTTGGGAGGAATTCTCTAACATAGCTAAAAGCTTAGGCCACAACCCTGTTCTGTTAACAGATTTTGCATTAAAAAAATTTCTAAGACATCTTAAACGTAAAATGAAAGAAGAAACATAAAGTAACTGCCCAGTTATGGTTTTACAACAACTTTAACAGGGTTATCTATTCTCCTATCTAATATCTCAAAACCCCTCGGGGCATCATCGAGACTTAACCTATGAGTAATAAAAGATCCGACATCTAACTTTTTGGACCTTAAAATTTCTATAACCTGTTGAATTTTGTTAACATTAGCTGGACAAAGAACACCGTAAATCTCTAACTCGTTCATAGTCACTTTTATCATATCAAGCGAGGGAGGTTCAACAAACAAAGCGAGAACAACAAGTTTACCTCCTCTCTTCAAACAGTCTATAGCACTTTTCAATGTGAATTGAGCACCAGCAGCATCTATAGCAACATCAACACCAAGACCACCAGTTAAATCCTTGATTTTTTCAACTACGTTTTCCCGCTTAACATTTACAGTAGCATCTACTCTCAGCTTTTCCCTAGCAAAATTTAACGCAACATCTCTCCTACCTACACAAATAACTTTACCTGCACCCTTAACCTTAGCGAAAAGCATCGAAGAAAAACCTATTGGTCCGGTGCCGAAAACAGCAACAACATCTCCAGGACTAACTTTCTCAGCTGCATGAAAACCAGTTAACATAACATCTCCTATAAGGCAACCTTCCTCAAAAGAAATATCATCCGGTAACTTACATAAAGCTCTATCAGCCCTAGGTATTTTCACATATTCAGCCAAACAACCATCAATATGAACACCCAAGCCAACTCTGTTCAAACAAAGCTGCTCTCTACCCTCACGGCAATAATAACATTCACCGCAGCTTATAGAGGGAGGACCTACCACTCTATCTCCCTTAGAAACATTTTTCACATTTTCACCAACTTCAACAACAACTCCACTAAACTCATGACCCAAAATTATAGGTAGCTTTCCCGGAATTGCATCCCCACGATAATAATGCAAATCAGTCCCACATATAGCAGCACTTTTAATCTCCACAACAACCTCTCCACGGCTAGCTCTAGGCTTATTAACGTCGCAAACGCGAACATCCTCTACACCGTATAAAACAGCTGCCTTCAAATAACACCCTCCATAACCACACAATTCCAAGGAAATTTAAAACTTACCTTCTATAGACATACAATTCCCTAGTAGAGAACCTATCATAGGTTAAAGATGGGAGGTTAAGTTTAATATTAGGTTTATCCATTCTGATGGCTGCGGGAAACCTTGGAATAACATCCAGTATATTAATGTAAACGTTAATATTGATAGGCCTGCTGTGAACATGAAGCTTATCAAGGCCCTTCTCCTAAAAACTTCTCTAAAACTTTTCCTCAAAAAAACTATGGGAACTATGACCAGTATTAGCCCGGTGATTATTACCCCGTGGGCTATTTGACCTTCCATGGCGGATGCAAATAAGCAGAAGCCGAACATAAAGGCAGTAAATTGGTGAATGAGCCAAAGCCCCCCGACTTCTTCATCTCTATCGTAGAAGATGGAAACAAAAAGGAAATATGTAAGAATTCCATATAGGCTATAAAAAATTAGCCAATGCCCCAAATGTTCATCTAAGAAGTAAACATATGTTTTAAGTCCCTCATCTACACCTACTATGCTACTGATAGCGGAGTTTAGGGTGTTTGCAGCCCAGTGAAGACCATAGCCCTCTATGCAGAAAATCAAAAGGAAAATGAACAAGAATCTGAGGAAAACGTGATCCTTCTCCTTAATAAGCCACGAGTAAACAGAGTATAAAGCTAAACCTAGAAGAAATGGGCAAATCAGAAGATCAAACACATAAGGTGTAAAAATCATTTTAAGAAGATCCCTAAAACTTGGAACAACGTAGGGGAATATTCCTATGAAAAAAATACCCGAAGCCTAAAACCCACAACCTTAAACAAAGACCTCTACCCTCAAACATCCCCGGTACCTCCTTGAAATACCTACAACCTATCATTTACCAACAAGCTTATAAATTCTCTAACTTCTTTTTCTCTCCTCTCTTTCTTTTCTCCTTCTGTTTTACAGCAATTTCAACCAAACGGTTTACATCAGGATACTTCCTCCTCAAGTACCAATAAACAAAAACTATTATGAGAAGCATAGGAAACATATACGTTACAAATCCGTAAACATGGGCAGCATCAGCTGGAACCAACCGTAAAGAATCAACAAAATAAGTGTGAGCCAAGGAAAAAACTGTAAAAACAGTTACTGCAACCGTGAAAACCCTATTCCAATCCTCACGGCTCCTCCTCAGAAACAACATAGCCAGCCCTTAAAACAAGCCCCACAAACTCATCAAGATTATCAGGATCAGCAGCAAAGAAAAACAAAAACGCACCCGCCAAAACAAAAAATGCACCGAATAAGTCATAAAACAAAAGATGTTTTTCCACGAACGGGACTAAGGGTACGGCTATGAAGAGTATCATTGTTAAATGTTTCCATTAAGGTTTCATTAAATACTTCTATGTTTGAGGCATTAAGAACAGTGGCGTTAAGGTCACCAATAGCATAGCTCGTATTTAGATTTGTTACGTTGAAATCTATGAGGGAACCTGGAGTGATTTCGATGTTTAACCCGTTTTCTCCCAATGTTACATTGAATGTGTGGAATATTTGCATTGTTTGAGCTGTTGCAGCAACATTGCTCGTAGTACCGCTTAAAATTAAACATATAACGAAGAGTACGGTCCACGCTTCCCTCCACATCCCACACCCATATTTTCACACGTAAATCCGTTTACTGCCTACATAAAATTTACATTACAATGTTTGCTACAACAAATAAATTTAAAATATTTTAGGTTTTGGTTCACATTGTATTTTAAGAGATGTTTGTTGTGCTTTGGTTTTGTTGTGGTGTTGTAGGGTTTGGAGAGAAGGTATGATGAAAGGGGATAAAGTGAATGGTGGAAGTATGCCTGGAATGATGTATATTATGGTTTCTTTTGTTCCGTGGGTAATTTACTGGGTACTCTGTGGTATGGGGTTTTCTTTCGGTGTTTTCGTATCCTTCATTTTTTCTTTGGTTCTTATAGTTCCTCAAGTAGGTCGAAGAGATGTTAATTTGATGGATTTATTTTCTTTCACTTATTTTTCCATAGCTACGCTAGGTACTTTTCTTTTAAATGTGAGAATGTTTATTGAGAATAGTGGTTTTTTAGGTTTCTTTGTTTTGTTTCTTATGGCTTTATGTTCCTTAATTGTTAAACAGCCCTATACTTTACAAGTTTCGAAAAGGGACTATCCAGAGATATACTGGAAGGATGAAAAATTTCTAGCCATCAACAACATAATCACGGTTGTTTGGAACTGTATTTTTCTAACAAACGCCATAGTATTTTTCTTTTCGGAAAGTCTACTAGCAAGAATGTTATCAAACACGCTTATCGCTTTTGGCATCGTGTTTTCAATATTTTTCCCGTTGAAAGCTCCAGCTTACTTTGCTTTAAAAGAGTTCAAAAAATATGATTGGAAAATTAGCATTGACTTAGCGAGGAGCAGGGAGGAGAACGAGTACGATGTGATAATTGTTGGGTCTGGTATCGGTGGTTTGACATGTGGTGCTTTGCTTTCGAAGAGAGGATACAAGGTCTTGGTGTTAGAGCACCATTATCAGGCTGGAGGATACTGTTCATCCTTTAAGAGGAAAGAATTTGTTTTTAATGCTGGCGTGGAGAGTGTAAGTGGACTGTGGGAGAAAGGACCTGTAACCTATCTTCTAAATGAATTAGGGCTGAAAAAGGAAGATTTCTTTGTGAGAAATGTTGAAAGATACGTTTTCAAAGGCAGAGAAATAGATGTACCAGACGGCTTGAAAGACTATGCAAAGCTACTTTCTAGGCTTTTCCCAGAAGAAGAAAAGAATATCCATGCTTTCTTTAAAGATGTTGAGGAAGCTTATAATGAATGTTATAAAGATTTGGTTTACGGAGTTCCCCTACCCGATTATTTGATCGCCAAAGTTTTAGGAGCGAAAAAGCTTTTAGATTACCCGAAGGAACATCCTCACTTTTATGACTGGATGAAGAAAACATATAAGCAAAAACTTGACGAATATTTTAGAAACGAAGATCTTAAAGAATTGCTATGTGCTCTTATCGGGTATATTGGTACAAAACCGGAGGAAACACCTGCAAGTAACGCCCTGTGGATTTTAGGCTACTACATTTACGGCGGATATTTTCCGAAGGGTGGGGCTCAAAACTTCACTGATGCATTAGTGAATTTCATTGAAGAAAATGGCGGAAAGGTTTTACTTAAACATAAAGTTGATAAAATCTTAATAAAAGATGGTAAAGTTTACGGTGTAAAGGTTGGAAACAAGGTTTTTAAAAGTCCTATAGTTGTATCTAACGTGAATGCAAAAACCACTTTTCTAAATCTCGTCGGAGAAGAGAACTTAGATGAAAATTTTGTTAACTATATAAAAAGTTTAAAGATGTCTCCATCGTGCTTCATGGTTTTCCTAGGACTGAATATGGATTTATCTAGCTATCCAACTCTCATTAAGAATTTAGATGAAGGATATGGAATCGTTATTAATTCAAATGCTGACCCGAGTTTAGCGCCAAAAGGTAAGGCAAGTGTAACAATATTAACGTTTGCAGATTATTATGATTTTCCGAGAAGAGGAACAGAAGAATATGTGAAAAAGAAGAAAGAGTATGCAGATAGGTTAATTAAAAAAGCAGAGAAAATAATTCCAAATCTAAGCAAAAATATCGTTGTTCAAGACGCAGCAACACCGAAAACATTTGAAAGATACACATATATGCCGGAAGGAGCAATATATGCCTTCGACCAATCCATAGGAGTTAAAAGACCGTATTTTAAAACACCTATAAAGGGACTATATCTTGTAGGGGCTTCAACGTTTCCAGGCGGTGGGATTGAAGCCGTTGTAATTTCAGGGGTAATCTGCGCTAATGATATATGTAACTGGAAAATTTAACTTCACAGAGCCTAACTTCCTTATTTTAATCTCTTGGCTTTCTAGTATTCTATATATGTTAGATGCATGAATGTAGATTAGAGGTAATGTATACTATGGTTAGGGAAACTAGCGTAAAATGCCCTTCGTTATTCTTTCATTCACTGCTTCATCGAATTAAAGTGCTTTTTACCATGTTGGAAAGGTGTTCTAAAATGGTGAACATAGAAGTTACAGCGTTGTTCTATTTTTAGAACGACATGTTTCAAACCATAGTATTAAACTCTTAAATATGGAAATTTATTTAGGTGGGAAACATGAAAAGAACTACAATTTACGTTTTTCTTTTCATAGCGATCGTAAGTGCAGCTAGCATTATCATTACATTTCAATGCAGACAACTAGGAGGTCAAGGAACCCAGCTAAAAAAGTTCTCTTCATATGCAGAGTTGAAAAAGTTCATAAAAGAAAATTTAAGGAAACCCTACTATGCTGCTTATGGTTATAAGGGGACACCTGTAGCGGTATTTGAAGAGAGATTAGAAACCTCACCTACAACTGTTGAGTATTCTAAAACTAATGTTCAAGTTGAAGGGGTGGATGAAGCAGACATTGTGAAAACAGACGGCAAATATATTTATGTAGCTTCAGGTGAAAACGTCACAATAGTTAAAGCATATCCACCCGAAAATGCGTGCATCCTTTCCAAAATAGAATTAAATGGAACGGTAACAGGTATCTATGTAAATAAAGATAAACTTATAGTCTTTGAAAGCTCTTTTCACCCCTTCCACGAAGTTTATAGTTCCTTCACCCAACAAGTCTCTATCAAAATCTACAATATTTCAGACAGAGAAAAACCGGTTCTAACGAGAAACATTACCCTTAGTGGATGGTATTTTGATTCGAGAATGATTAACGATTACGTTTACGTTATAGTAAATAGTCCAGCAATTAAAATAATGGAAGAAGGCAAAATAGAGGTTATTCTTCCAAAAATATCTGTGAATGGCCATGAAGAGACGGTTTCAGCTAACAAAATATATTACTCTGATGTTTCAGACCACTATTACACATACACCATCATCATGGCAATAAACGTGCAAAACAATCATGAAAAGCCAACATATGAAACCATTTTAATGGGAATAACAAGCTGCATGTACGTCTCATTAGATAATATTTACTTGGCTGTTCCAAAGTGGAGTAAAATAGGAGCGTCAACTACAATTATTCATAGAGTTCACATAGAAGGCAGCAAAATAAAATATGAAGCTTCAGGTCAAGTTCCGGGTAGAGTTCTTAACCAGTTTTCTATGGACGAGTATAGAGGATACTTTAGAATAGCAACCACAACAGGCCACGTTGCAAGAATAATAGAAGAAGCAACATCTGCAAACCACATCTACATACTAAACATGAATATGAGCATCGTAGGTAAAATAGAAAACATTGCCCCAGGAGAAACCATTTATTCAGCTAGATTCATGGGAAACAGATGCTACCTGGTAACCTTCAAAAAGGTTGACCCATTCTTCGTAGTAGATTTAGAAGACCCAACAAACCCCAAAATACTAGGCAAACTTAAAATAAGTGGGTATTCAGACTACTTGCACCCATACGATGAAAACCATATAATTGGCATAGGGAAAGAAACTGTAGAAGCAGAGGAAGGAGACTTCGCATGGTACCAAGGAGTAAAAATATCACTTTTCAACGTCACTGACGTCAAAAACCCGAAAGAAATCTCAAAATATGTAATAGGCGATAGAGGCACAGAGACGCCAGTTCTATACGATCATAAAGCACTACTATTTGACAAGAACAGAAACCTACTTGTTATACCAGTTTTAGTAGCGGAAATCAACGAGGAAGAATATCCTGAAGGAGTACCACCCTATGTTCACGGCGAATACGTATGGCAAGGAGCTTACGTATTTAACATATCTTTAGAGGAAGGAATTGTGCTAAGAGGGAAAATCACTCACATAGAAAACGAAACCACCTCAACAATCCACTACTGGTATTCGCCTTACATGGTGAAACGAGCCCTATACATCGGTAACATACTTTACACGATTTCAGATAAGAAAATAAAAATGAACAGCTTGGACACCCTAGAGGAAATCAATGAAATAAAACTATAACTAGGGAATGTGTGCCTTGAAGTGAAACATTTCGGTAATAAAGCTAGGTCTTTATTTTTGTAAGCCTCTTTATTCATATGTTCTTTTTATCCATAAAGTTAAAATTAAGCTTAAGATACTATTTAGGTCGGTATGTACATGTTTAAAGAGGGTTGGCTTAATGAATTCTTCCGATTACCTTTTCCTGATTGTTCTCCCCTTTTTCATGCTAGTTTCACCCATTTTTTATTTAAGCTTAGAACGCTACAAACATTTAAAAAATAAAAGGATACTGCTAATTTTAGCTTTCGAATCGCTTCTACTATTTCTCTTCATAAATAATTACGTTTGTACTATAGTGGATAATTTCTTAATTATAGTGGTCGGTTTTCTCCCGTTTTCGCTAATTGTTTCTGGTTTGAACCGTAAATTTGAAAAAACACTAAATGTGTTAGAAAAGCATAAGGATGAAGCTTGCATGAACGGTTTACTTACGGGCGCTGGTATTAGTTTCATGCCCATAAGTGTTTTCATAGTTCTCCGCTTCATTTCTATGCCATTATCCATCATAGGCATGTTAGCCATTTTCTTTCCATTCTTTTTCGCCATGGTAATGGTCCCAGTAATCATGCTGCTTGCAGGTGTTTCAATTGAGAGAGAACAGAGAACAAAATTTTCATTTCATGTCCTTTTAATTGAAGCGGAGCAGAGAAAAAATGTTCTCAGAGAAATATTGGAAATTAGAAGTGCAAACTTCAGGAAATGGATGTTGATAGGTGTAGTTCCATCTCTCACGTACCTTATTGCTTCACTTATATTGGGATGCTAAGCTCCTAGACAGAAAGGACGAGTTTATGGTTTTAATCCTATTCTAATACTTATCCACGATCTTTCCCCTGTTTTATTTAGCTGCTTCTTCATAAACTCTTGGTCTTCAATTTAACCAATATTTTCGTAATTTCTAACAGAGTTTATATTGTTCGAAAATACTATAATGTACTTAGAAACGTGCAATGTAAGCTCTCACTAGCCAAATTTATAGGATGAATGGAGAGGTGTGGCAACCTTATGCACGAGATTGAACTAAATCTTTTACAGGAAATTGAAAAAGGAAGAAACGAGATAATAGAGTTTTTAAGAAAATTGATACAATTTCCAAGCGTGACAGGTCAAGAAAAAGATATTCAGGAATTTATCTCAAGTGAACTGGAATCCATGGGGCTAAAAATCGATATGTTTGAACCAGACGTGGACAAATTGAAGAAAAGCCCATACTATGAGAAAATAAAAATCGGCTATGAAGGTAGACCGAACGTTGTGGGAATTTACAAAGGTAGTGGAGGAGGAAGGTCTTTACTTTTTAATGGACACGTAGATGTATGCGACCCAGGTCCAAGGGAAGCGTGGAAACACGATCCATTTGGCGGAGTAATAGAAAACGGTAAACTTTATGGTAGAGGAGCATCAGACATGAAAAGCGGTCTTGCAGCAATGACAATGGCGCTAAAATTCATTCTAGATCAAGGAATTGAGCTTAAGGGAGACGTTATTCTCGAATATGTTGTAGACGAGGAAAATACTAGCAATGGAACTCTGGCCTGCATTTTAAAGGATTATCGTGCAGATGCAGCTATAAATTGTGAAGCAAGCGACTTGGAAATACAGCCAGCCGTTTCTGGCAGCATGTGGTTTGAAATCCTTGTTCGCGGAAGATCAGCGTCAATGTCACGTATATGGGAGCATGTAAGCCCAATAGAGCAAGGATACAAAATATTTCAAGCAATAAAAGAATTATACGAAATAAGAGTTAAAGAAAAGAAACATCCACTGTATCCAGATCCGCGTGGAGCCCTCGGCCTCTTTGTAGGTGTATTTCAATCTGGAACTTTCCCAAGCAACCCACCAGAAATATGCATAATAAAAGGAAGAATGGGCATACTACCAAATGAGAAAGTAGAAGACGCTCAAAGAGAATTCATCGAATTCATCAAAGAAAGAGCAAAACTTGATCCATGGCTTAGATATAATCCTCCAGAAGTACAGTTTAAAGGATACTGCGGAGCTCCAGCTGAAATAGATCCAAATCATCCAATAGTTCAAACATTTAAAGAAGCTTTCAAAGAAAGCCTCGGTAGAGAAGCCGTAGTTAAAGGACATGAAGGTGCAAGTGACATGAGAATTCTTGTGTGGGAAGGAATACCAACCATCGTATTTGGACCTGGCACAATTACACAAATGCACGCGATAAACGAATGGGTAAACGTAAACGACGTAATAGAAGCAACAAAAGTCATAGCTCTAGGAATACTAAAATGGTGCGGTTACAAAACATAACATATTTTCACTAATGAAATTTTAGTATTAAAACTGCGTGATGCTAAATTATGTGGGAGGAAATAAAATGAATAGTAAAGAGATAATTGAAAAACAAACGAAATATATAATCCCCTCTACAACTGAGGGAAGATGGCCAGTTGTAATAGTAGAAGGTAAAGGAGCTATAGTTAAGGATTTAGATGGTAAAGAATACATCGATTGTCATGCAGGCTATGCAGCTGTAAATGTTGGCCATTGTCATCCACGTATTGTAAAAGCAATACAAGAAGCCGCGGCAAAAATATGGCATGTTTCATGGGACTTTTACACAGTATCAACAGCCTTATTAGCAGAGAAAATAGTTGAAATAACTCCTAAAAAACTTTCAAAAGTATTATTTTGCAGCGTAGGTGCTGAAGCTGTTGAAAACGCAATAAAATTTGCCAAAAAATATCAGGTTAAAAAGAACGGTAGGCCTGGAGCACAAATAGTTTCCCTGATGGGAGCTTTCCATGGGAGAACTGCATATGCTATGTCTTTAACTGGGAAAAACAAGTACAAAGACGGGTTAAGCACGTATGTTCATCTAGGGGTTGTACACGCTTTTCCACCCTACTGCTATAGATGTCCATTCAAATTGGAATATCCGGAATGTGACGTACACTGCGCAAAATACCTAGAAGATTTAATTTACCTTCAAACAACAGGAGACATCGCAGCATTTATCTGTGAACCAATATTCGGCGAAGGAGGAATAATTGTCCCACCCAAAGAATACATACCAGAAGCAGTAAAAATATTCAGAGAACATGGAGCACTATTTATTGACGATGAGGTTCAAACAGGATTTGGACGAACAGGGAAACTTTTCGGCATAGAATGGTACAATGTTGAGCCAGACATCATGACACTAGCCAAAGGAATTGCAAGCGGCGTTCCAATAGCTGCGGTAGTAACTACGGAAGAAGTTGCAAGCGTCATGGGCCCAATAGATCACTGCTCAACCTACGGTGGCAACGAAGTTACGTGTGCAGCAGCGCTGGAAAACATAAAAGTTCTACTCGAAGAAAAACTCCACGAAAAGGCTTTGGAGATCGGGAAAATATTCATGGAAGGGCTAAACGAGCTAATGGAGAAACATAAACTGATAGGAGATGTTAGAGGTAAAGGTTTAATGATAGGAATAGAACTCGTAAAAGACAGAGAAAAGAAAACACCAGCGCCAGATGAAGCAAACAAAGTTAGAATGGAAGCACAGAAAAGAGGACTACTAATAAATGTCGGCGGAATGTACGGCAACGTACTAAGAATACAGCCACCACTACTAATAACCGAGGAACAAGCAAAAAAGGCTTTGGAGATTCTTGATAACTCTTTAGAAGCAGCTTAACCACTCAAATAACAAATTATTACTTTATTTGAGCGTAAATATTCTTTTAGGTTACGCTAAATAACTATTTCATTAGGATTTTAAGTAAGATTTAAGTAAGATAATTTTCTTACTTTATTCGTGGAGGTGCTATTTGTTGCGTGTCAAAGTTTCAAGTAAGGGTCAAGTCGTTATTCCCAAGAAAATAAGGGAGAAACTTGGAATAACTAAGGGCAGTGTTCTTAATGTCAAATTGGACGGGAAAAAAATAATCTTAGAGACGGTTCAGCAACCTCCTCAGGAAATATTCATTAAAGCTGGAAAGGAAATCACAGACAAGCTTCTAAGGGAAGCAAAAACCACAAGTGATAAGTCATACAAACTTTTGGCAGCGCTGGGTGTTATAGATGATAGTTCTTGATAGCAGTGTAATCATAGAATATATAGATCTTGACGGAGAATTCCATGGAAATGCAAAACTAATTTTCGAAAATTTAAACCAGGGAAAACTGCATGGGTTAATTCCCCATCCAGTACTTGCTGAGACATGTTACGTTGCTGAACGCGTCTATGCGGAGTTTGACCCGAAAAATGCAGGAAAGAGGTCAAAACAGTTAGTTAAATGGCTTTTTTCACATCCACATCTGCAAATAGTGGCAGACACAATAAACTTAGCTATCTTGGTGGGAGAACTGAAATCGAAATTTAAACTGGCACTTACGGACTGCTATGTCCTTGCAGTATCAAAAATACATGATGCAAAGGCAATATTCAAAAAAAGAGAAAAAGAAATGCAAAATGTGATAAATATAATTGAAAAAGACTTTAAAATAATCTTCTTAGAAGACTTTTAAGCACACCACGTAATATTTAGACATACAAGTGTAAATCTATCTACCTAAAATATTTGGAAGCTTCCTTTAATGTTTCTTCAAATATCTTTGCTGCTTCATCATTTTCAGTTAAGACTCTATCTAACTTTTCTAACTCAGAATCTGTAACGCTTTGCTCTATTAACCTATAAATCAGTGAAGCTCGCATCTTGTAGTAATAGGCGTTAATTTAAAATTTAAAACACGTACCCCATATTCTTCTAAGTTTTCTTTCAATTTATAAAAAATATCTTCTTCACATTCACGTGGATCTCCAGTTAAATTGCTTAAAACAAAATGTCTAATCACATCTTTTACGTCTTTAATGTTCATAACATACCTATGCGGATCAAAAATTTGTATAGTAACATAAGCCGTTA
This sequence comes from Candidatus Baldrarchaeota archaeon, assembly GCA_030587435.1. The sequence goes on from JAUQZC010000041.1 coordinate 41,250, forward strand.
GATTCTGTCTTATAGGTATCTCTAAATGTTGAGGAGCTATCTTCACAACAAATAGTCGATCGACAAACGGTATAATGAACACTATGCCAGGCCCCTTGGCAGTGGGCAATGCTCTTCCAAGTCTAAATATTACTCCTCTTTCATTTTCAGCTAAGACTCGTATCGAAGGCAGAATTGTAGCTAGTAGAACTAGTACGACGACAACTAGCACTAAAAGAATTGGGTCAAATATGGAATTTTGAGGTTGCACCTTACCTCCCTTCAATCTGTATTCAATGATAAATTGGGCAATCCTATTTTTATCCTTTTTGTACGATATCCATCTCTGATTTCTACCTCTTTTCTTCAAATTTGTCTTTACGAGAATATAGGCCTTCTATATCCGTTTAAGACAGTACTTTTGTAGCTATGAAAACTGTTCCAGTTAAGACACTTAGTGGTCAATCTCTTTCACGCGATATGTTTAATATTTCTTAGCTTTGTTTAAATGCTTTATCGATTTATGGTTTCACGAAGTATTTTTAATTCTCTGATGAATCGATGAAGTTCTCCCTCCTTTGCAAAACGATGAATAACGTATTGACTGGGTAATAGAATAATTAAAAACACAAGTGGAACCCATATTCCTTCAGGTCTAAACAGCCAGGCAAAAACTAGCTGAAACATTAATATTATGTGTTCCCATAAAATTGTAAAGCCGAAAAATAAAGCCCGGTTTTTCTGCGTTGATTTTAAATAACTGGCATAATCGAGTTTCATGCCAAACTCTAGAGGAGAAAACTTGTAAAACCCCTCAAACTTTACGCCAGACAACAATCCACCTATAATTCTTCCAACAAGAAAGGTAAAATAAAGAACAAAAAGCTCCAAAACAAAAAACGTAAAATTAAAAATGAAAGCACTTGTAGAAGGAAAATATAAAATAAACCATATAAAGACAAGTAAAGCCATAATAAATCCAAAGGAAAACAAAACAATCCCCTTGTTGCTGCTCAATATTACTTTTTTCTTAAAAAGTTTACTACGTATTTCAGCAGCTTTCATAATCAAAGAATCATCAACCTCATCAATGTTCATTCGCTTTATTTTCCCAACAACTTTCCAAAATCTCTTTGCAACTTCAGGCTTGTTGTCTTTCTCCTTTAATTCAAGTTCTATTTGATTTAATTCATCAATCAACTCCACTACATACACCAACCTAAAGTCTAAATAACATATTTGATGTGAGCATTTTAACATAAAATTGCAATAAAAATGTTAGTTTAGTCTGTTATGGTTGAAACCGACCAATCCCAATCGAAAACACTAACGTAATATTGAGCGATTTCCTTGCAGTAAACAATTACCCCTGATTCCCTATTTTTCCTCACCGAGGTCTCACTCCAATTTATACTAGATATAAGAACAATTTTTTCGTCGATAATTATCCCTTTGTTATGTGTTGTTTCAAAATAAGTGGCATTGCTCCACCTAACTTCCACTCCATGTTCACTAAGATATTCTGCAGCATCCTCACTTATACTAAGAGTACCAGCATCTATTATCACCTTTACTGTAACACCGCGATTACTAGCGTTCACCAAAGCCTCAACGAATGGATTTATCTCACTTCCCCAATAAAGATAGATGTAGTTTTGCTGAACATAAATACTTTCATTAGCGGAGTTTAAAAGTTCAATGATGGATTCTTCAGAGTTATCAGGTGAAAAAACTGCCTTTACACTAATATTACCAACATAGTGAAATGGTTCAAAGGGATGAGGATAACTACCCGAATTCACCGATGTACTTGGATGCCATTCAGGTTCTTCCTCTAAAACATAGGGTTCTGCAATTGTAAGGTCATTAATAAATAATTCCAAAAATTCTTGAGCAAGGTCTTCATTTCTAATGACGATTCCCCATTCACGGTTTCCGTACGACGGGTCAACTGGAATTCCGGTTTTCGCCCAGTTGGCGCTTTCAATAACGACTGTTGTATTGTCTATGATCATGAATTTGCTATGTGTATAGTGAAATTCTGTGTCATTTGCCCAGTAGACACTTGCGCCTGCAATAGTTAAATTATATGCCGCCCATTCCGTGTACATATTTTCGAAGGGTCTAACATGGTGCTGTTCAAAAATAACTATAACCTTTACACCTCTATCGATGGCATCATTGAGCTCTTTTGCTAAAAAGGGATGACTCATAGAATACATTTCAATAAAAATCGTATAATTGGCGCTGCGTATCACGTCTACCAACACTTTATAGCTATTATCTGGTGAAACAAAACACACAATATCATATTCTCCGAAAATCTGTTCTTCTTCAGGTTTTTGCCACCATTCTGACCCATATATGAACAAAGCAAAAAATAACAACACTATAATTGCAATCACGAAGAAACTTGTTTTTTTAGAGTTAAACATGGGATCACCATCTCCAAACATACGATGTCAAATCTTATTTATCACTTTCTATATTGAAACTATGGTGATATTCGTTGAAAAATAAATTATCTTTAAAATACATATTTGAGAACACAAAGTCTTTGGAGAACTTCCTTGAAAACTTAAAAAGGAACTTTAAATATGCAATCTTAAATGAAGAAGGAAATATTCTAAGTGTCGAAAGGGGAGAAGAGAAAGCAAAACTGTGGATAAGTTTCGGATTAAACCAGGACCTAACATTAAAAACAACTATTTCTATTGAGACTTCAGAAAAATTTGCAATGGAACTTATGGAAGTCTTTGGAAAACCAGTAGGTGTGAGAAAAAAGGGACCAACAATACTGGACATTGCAAATATGGTAATTTTGTTGAAGGCCGAAAATTATAGCGAACTTGTAGAGAAATTGGCAGAGAAAAACAAATTGTCAAAGGAAGTAATTGAACGGCTTCTAAACGATATAATTGTTTTAAGCAGCAGAACAAAAATGTTTGATGAAATTAAACATGCAGCAAAAATCATAGAAAAACTGAAAACATCGAAACAATAAACATTTATGGTGAATGTCAAGAATTTTATTAACCGTGTTAAAAGCCGCAATGTATTTCTCTCACCATGGTTCAAGCTTGTTCTAAAAACATTTTCAACACATCTTTCATATTTTTCATGAAATTTCTAACCGCGATCGCGCCTTCAGGTGTTATTTTGGCTATCGTGGTAGGTCTTAACTCCAGAAAACCCTTTTTAACCACTATATATCTTACGTTTTCCAACTTCTTTAAATGACTAGATAAATTACCTGGAGTAAGTCCTAACGCGTTTTGTAGTTCTGTGAATTTCATCGCTGTTTTCAAATAAAGCAATATCATTATAGCTAATCTTGTAGGTGAGCTAAGAACTTTATCCACTTTTGATAATCTTGCCAAGCTCTTGAGAAGCTCTTCATTCATTCATTTGCCCCTTTCTTAAGACACGGTTAGCAGTTACAATTATGTAAACACCGAATATATAGCTTCCCAATACGCAAAACGCTGTTACAATAAACCATCCATACTCTGGCCATATAACTATCATGGGGCACGCTAAAAGAATAGCTATGCCAAAAACTAGATACTCCTTTAGAACCTTCCCTGGATATTTAGGAGACTTTGAAGAAGCCATATAATTCCCTAATTGGCCAAATCCAATAAAGGCCTCTGTAAATAAAGGTGAATACTGTGAAGAAATAACATGAACTGTTGTCATAAATATTAAAATAAGGTAAACAGTAGACAGTAATATCCAAGAATACCCATAGTATTTTCTATATTTTCTTCGCTCTTTTTGCGCGGGCAACGTCAGATATATTGGCTGGATCTCTAATAACTGTTTACCCAATATCATTATCATTGCGAAAATAAAAACAGAAAATAACACATAAGTAGCTAATATGATGAAAGTGGAACCTGAGGCTTTTAATGAAAAGAAAAATATTAAACCTAAGCTCACAGTAGCTGCAATTCCTATGTAAAAGCTTCCAATTCCCCGTCTGAGAAGGTAATATCCATAGACATCTAGTATATCTGCTATTTGAAGTAATTTCCTTACTTTTACAATATCCTTCTCTTCCATGGAGATTACCAAACTACTTGTATTTTATGGTAACTTAAAAATATTCCAGTTACTTTGCACTGCAAAGTTCTCTGAAAACCAGAGAAATTTCATATTTTATAAAACAATTCACCTATCTTAATTCTTGAGGTGGTCAACTATGCAAGTAGTGTTAAGTGTGAAGAAAGTCACCAAGGTTTACGAAAACAACATGAGGGCATTAAACAACGTATCATTCGACGTCTACAAAGGAGAAATCTTCTCTCTACTAGGTCCAAACGGTGCAGGGAAAACAACTCTCATAAAGATCATAACAGGACAGCTAGAGCCAACTAGCGGAGAAATACGCATACTTGGAGTTAGCGGGGAAGACCTTTTAAAATCCGATGTACGGCTAAAACTAAGCTATGTACCACAGGAAAATATCATTTGGCCACATTTAACGGTGGAGGAGAACCTTCGCCTAATAGGCTCCCTGTATAAAATCGATAAAAACACGCTTAAAAACATAATAAGGGATTTATTGGAGAAATTCGAGCTGTTAGAAGCTAGAAGGCGCCTAGCCGTAAAGCTTTCCGGTGGAATGAAAAGAAAACTTTCAATAGCAATGGCCTTAATTAACGACCCAGAAATACTTGTTTTAGACGAACCTACAGCTGGCTTGGATCCTAGAGCAAGAGCATCAATGTTAGCTTCTCTTGAGAAGCTTAAAGAACTAGGAAAAACAATTCTATTAACAACGCACATTGTTGAAGAAACGGAGAGACTAGCAGACAGAGTGGCGATCATTAATAGAGGAGAAATAGTGGCAATAGATACTCCAGCTAACCTGAAATCTAAAAGCTGTGGAAGAGAAGTTTTAGAAATTTTGTTCAGAGAAGTAGATGAAGCCACATGGAGAAAATTAGCATCAATTGTTGATGAAAAAAACATAGCTAGAGCAGGTGATAAGCTAATTATTAAAGAAGATAATCTTCCAGCAACAATAGAAAAAATAAGATCCGATAAACTTCTATATGATAAAATATTGGCTTTATCAATAAGAAAATCTAGTCTTGAGGATGCATTCCTATTTTTAACCGGTCAATTCCTAGGAGGTGGATAATATGACAATTCTAAGTATAATCATTCACAAATTTAAATCTGTAACGCGAACAAAAGAACTCTATACGTATATTATAGGTTTTCCACTTGTTTTCATGATAATTTATGGTAGCTTTACAGGTTTTGCTTATTCAAAGGTGGAGCCGATAAAAATCGGTTTTCTAAACAACGATGTTCCAGTAAAATACACGATTGGCGAAAAGACCTACCAAACTATTTTTGGAGAAAAATTTTACAATTATCTTAGCTGTCTAAAGTACGAGGGTACCAATACAAGTGTTTTCAACATTGTAAACATAAGTAGCAGAGAAGAAGCTGAACAAAAAACTGGAAAACTCGAAGTAGCAGCGGTAGTAGAAGCACCAAGCAATTTTTCGAAAAATGTTATTAACGCCTTAAAGTCGATTACATATTTAACACTCGTGGGCATCATTAGCAATGAGGCTAACAACGCTTACGAACTGGGAAACTACGAGTTAGCGAGCAGGTATTGGGCAGCATTGACGGAGCTATCCAGTTTTTCTAATTTAACGTACAAAATTAAGATAACAATAATAAGTGATCCTACGTATTCCAAAGCAACACAAACCTACGAATTAACATGGAAATACTTAATTAATTTTGTCTTCAGAGAGGCAAACGAGTTCACAACATACTATGCTAATTATCTCTCACAAAAATACAACATAACCATCAACATTAATAGTGAAAGTTTTTCATCAGCAATGGAACAGACATTTCAAGTGGAATTTGAGAGGATAGGTGGAAAAGAAGGGTTAAAAGAAAGTTTCACAAAAATGTACTTTGCTGTTCTGGTTCCAGGACAAATAGTCCAAAGCATAATGTTAGCAGCAGTATCTGTTTTGTACATGTTACACAGAGAATTAACAAGCGGACTTATAGAGAGAATAAAGTTAACAAAAGTCAGTTCAACAGAATACATCAGTGGAATAGTATTATCGTGGGGTATTATAGCTCTATTCCAAGCAATTATAATGTTAGCAGCAGCGATAATACTTGGATATATTAAAGTGGTTGGATCAGTACTAGACTACCTACTGTCGGTAACCATATTGGTTATGGCAGGAATACTTACAGCCAGTTTCAGCATAATTATAGCATCGTTAACCAAAAAAGAAATAGCTAATCATATTGTCTTAATGATTTTAATAACAGTCTCTCTAATGATAGCAGGATACTTTCCAATACAAAACCCAGTATTAGGGAACTTATTTGGGCGAGAATTCACAGTCATGGACCTTATACCTTGGCGCAGTGCAATCACGGGTTTAAGAAAATCTCTAATGTTAGCAGATATTTATTCACCCATAGATGTTCTACCAGATTTACTATTGCTAACAATATGGACTGCAATATACACAGCAATATCGTTTATAGTGTTCTCTGCGAAAATTCTTAGAAAAGCAGCAACATACTAGTTAACAACTCTATTTATATTTTCATCATGGCATATGAGCTATTGGAGGCATTAAATCTGTCTATTGGAGATATTTAAATGAATAGTGGAAAAGTTCCTGATTCATTGTTTAAAGGCATAGACTCTTCATCTGCAACGGTAACTGCGACATCTGCAGTTATTTCCAACAAGTTCTTAGATCCATTTGAAGTGAATTCGAAACTAGAGTTTTTCGCAAAACTTCTCTCAATTTTCGGAAAGAAGATTCGAACTTGGCTAGCTACATTTAATCTCAAAAATTTTGGAATCCAAAAATCCTTAATCAAATACGCAACGATTGAAAATGCTGCAAACTGGGTAATCTCGCAGTACAGTTTCCCAGCTGATTTTAAATTTGATTATGTGATTATAGGAGCACCCAGTGGCGCTGCATCCCATCTTGCATCTCTTTTAAACGCTCCTTTCCTAACACAACATTTTTTACTAACTGTTAAAGAAAAAGAAAGAAACCCTGATGATATTCATGAAGTACTTAAATCAGGTCTTACCGTTGCACGAAAATTAAATGAAGTAAATGACAAAGACATTGAAACCATTATTCACTACGACCCAGTACATGATAGATTTCTTTTAAAATACTTAGATACGATTAGATTTAAAATACGGAGATTACCCCAAGCTTACCGGCAATTTATGTTAAAACACCTGAAAAACGAAGGTACAATAATCTTCCTTGACGTAAAATATATGTGGAAACATTACAGAATCGAAGATAACATTACTTTCCAAGTAGGTGGCCTTGGAGGCATAACCCCAGACGAATACCTTTTCGGCTCCGAAAGACTAAGAAGATGGCTACGTTCACAAAAATCTAAAGACTCGTGGAATTTAAATAATGAATATCCATTGGAAATATATCCTGAAAGCGAATGGGGAACCGTAAGTTACCTAGAAGAAGAAACAAAAGAGTTCGCTGATGAAAATGGATTTAACTTCTACAAAGTTCACGTTAACCATCCAGAAAAAGTTAGTGAAATAGTTTTCAACTTATTTACCGAAATGTTAAAGAAAACAAATAAAGAAGTAAAAAACTTCTTTTTCGACTGCTTTACATGCATAAATCCACTATTCAACATAAAAACATCCAGCGTACCCATATGGTTACCGTTCAACTGTGAAAGTAGCTTTCAATTCGCAGAGAAAATGGTAAAAAAGATAAATCATGTAAAAACCGTTGAAAACCCCAAAATCTTCTTAACATTAATTCCAAACTTCACCTCAACCCCAGATGAAGTTCCACTCTCCCACTGGATCTCCCTACTCAAAAAACTTAGCAACAATATTTCTCTAATTGGCATATCCAAAAAACACTACCCCTGTGACATAATCTACCCATTCAAATACATCAAAGACCTAAACAAATACAGTAAAGAGTACCACAATCCATTACAAGCGGGGAAGATATCTCTAGAAGAAATAAAACCCTAGTTAACAGCACTCTGAAACATAATAAATGAGAGGTGACTAGGAGGGCCACACCGAACACATCCTCGACCTTATATCTCATCGTTTTGTTCGGGTGGCATCTACTAATAACTATTTGTCATTAGATTAATAAATTCAACTCTAGTTACACACATCTCGTCACTGTTACATTGAACGTGGTGAAGCCTCCTAAATTGTAGTAGGTTTATTTTCGTTTCGATTCCGCAGAACCATTGTTTAATATCAGATTTGGTAACTGTTTAAAACTGAAATTTTTAATAGTTTTATGCTTTTAAAGAGATAAATTTAATAAAAAAGATAAAATATGCCCGTAGCCTCTTAATATTTAATTATTTACAAGCCTAGGTACTTGGAGGAGAGAGAGGAAAATGTACGGTTATATGGGTAAAATTCTTCGTGTAAACTTAACTAAGCTTAAAGTTGCAGAAGAAGAGTTAAGCGAGAAGATTCTTAAGCTCTATATTGGTGGGAAAGGTCTCGGTGCAAAAATTCTCTACGATGAAGTAAAGCCAAACATAGATCCTCTTAGCCCGGAAAACAAGCTAATTTTCAGCGTTGGCCCTGTCAATGGGACAAACATACCTCTATCTAGCAGATACTGTGTTACATTCAAATCACCTTTAACAGGTGGATATGCAGAATCCCTCTCAGGAGGACACTTCCCACCTAGAATAAAATGGGCTGGCTATGATGCCATAATTATAGAGGGAAGATCCGAGAAACCAGTATACCTATGGATAGATGACGGCAAAGTTGAAATAAAAGATGCTTCACATCTCTGGGGACGAGACACCTTCGAAACAGAGGATATGATCAAAGAAGAACTAGGAGACACCAAAAATATTAAAGTTGCATGTATAGGTCCTGCTGGTGAGAATCTCGTTCGTTATGCTTGTATATGTAATGATTACTGGAGACAGGCAGGTAGATGCGGTGCAGGGGCCGTTATGGGGAGTAAAAAGCTTAAAGCCATAGCAATACGCGGCACAAAAGAGGTCGAGCTAGCTGATGTTGATGCTTACCGCGAACTCATAAAAGAAATCATGAAAAAAGTAAAAGAAGATCCTTTAACCAGCGAAGCATATCCAAAGAGAGGAACACCTGGAATGGTGATTTCCGCCAACACCATGGGATTCTTTCCAACAAGACATTGGCACAAAGGAGTTTTCGAAAAATATGAAGAATTTATTCCAGACACTCTTTGGAATCGTCTCTGGACAAAATCAAAAGGATGCTATGCATGTCCTTCACCCTGTGGAAAACTGGGAGAAATTAAAGAAGGACCCTATGCTGGACTTAAAATCGAAGGACCAGAATATGAAACAATATTCTCCTTTGCTGGTCTCTGCGAAATAGATAAGTTAGAAGATCTAGTTAAAATAAATGATCTATGCGACAGACTTGGAATGGACACTATTAGCGCAGGTAACGTTGTTGCTTTCGCTATGGAAGCATACGAAACAGGTAAATTAAAAACATCTTTCCCAATAAGGTTTGGAGACTCCGAAGTAGTAATAAAGCTATTAGAAATGATAGCAAAAAGACAAGATATTGGAGATCTTCTGGCCGAAGGAGTGAAAAGAATATCGGAAAAACTAGGTTTAGAGGACAAGGCAATCCATGTGAAGGGCCTTGAACCAGCAGGATATGATCCAAGGGCATTGAGATCCATGGCTCTTGCATTTGCTGTTTCAACTAGGGGTGCCTGCCACTTAAGAGCTTGCGCCTATGCTTTAGATATAAGTGGAAAGGTCGACAGATTTTCGGAGAGTCTTGATAGAGTTGCTTTAATAAAGGATTGGGAAGACAGGTTCGCAGTAATGGACTCCATGGTTCTTTGCCGCTTTGGTAGAACCATCTACGACTGGGATATGCTTACAAAAGTCTACAACACCATAACTGGACTAAACATTAGCGTTGAGGAACTCAAAAAAGCAGGTGAACGAATTATAACTCTTGCTAGAATGTTTAATGTTCGAGAAGGATTTACAAGAAAAGAAGACACACTGCCACCGCGATTCTTTAAGGAACCCTTAGAAAACGGACCTGCAAAAGGACAAATTGTAACCCGTGAAGGATTCGAAAAACTATTAGATAAATACTATAAACTTAGAGGCTGGGATGCGGAAGGAAAACCTCTACCGGAAAAACTCTCTGAACTAAAAATAACATAACAAAATTTTCATCTTTCTATTGTAAATTAAATTAGCGTTTTTAAGTTATCGTGCCCATATGGGCAGAAAACATCAAGATCTAAAATTTTTGCAACTCCTTTTCCAGTTACACCATATAATACGGGTTTAACTCCGTGTTTGTCGCATAGGTTTAAAAGTTCGGGGAGAGTTCCGTTAACAGCGGCGCTACCAGTAATACATGCTACGTCAACTTTCTTTAAAACCTCAGAATTCATGAATCCGCTTAAAATTTTAACCCCAAACTTAATGCAGCCAATATTTTCAGGATTTAAATCTGTAACATAGACATTTTCTGCACCAAAATGTTTAACGAGAGCTTTAATGTGGCCAGGTTGATAACCAATATGAGCTACCTTAACTTTTCCAAATTTCGACATAAGATATGAAGCAAATTCTTCACCGCATATCTCAGGCTCTTCCTCCACGCAATGAATAGTTCCTTTAATATGTTTAAGTTTATGAAGAACTGCGTTTAATGTAGCAAAAAATACCGCTCTGTCTCCTTCGTTGCCATAGACCATGTTTAAAACATCCTTAACTTTCCCACTAAACTCTTTAGGTTTGCTAGTGAAGGCTTGACCATATCCTCCTTCAATCTCACAGTGAACTATAACCTCTCTACCCTTCGCTAAAGCATATTCACGAGAAGGGAGTCTTGTGAAATCGGGTTTTAAAACCACACATTTAGCGGAGGAATTTAAAAGCCCAGCTTTCTCCGCAACTTCAGAGAAAGCTTTCAAAATCACCCTATACATGTCTTCACCTCTTTGCATGTAATGTCTACACAGTATTATGCGGGCTACCTACTAATTTAAAGGCGAAAACATTATCTTGTACTAACAGTTTTATTATTAACATTTTCAACTAATTTACTTGCGCAATATGCTCCTCAATTCGTAATCTAAAATAATACGTTTTTTAAGACTCCGCACAATCACCGCTATAAGGTTGTTGAAGGTGGTTGCTTGGAAAAATTTCGGTATACAGACCCCGATGAGGCATTAAAAAGAGTTCTAAGCAAAATATCACCGGAAAATATAGGTGTTGAGGAGATTTACATTCATAATGCTTTTGGAAGAGTTCTCGCCGAGGATATTGTAGCTAGTATGAATATTCCTCCCGGAGACATGGCGCATTTCGATGGATACGCTGTTCGTCATCAAGACACATTAAATGCCTCTCTTGAAAACCGCATATCGCTAAAAATCATTGATAAAATCTTTGCAGGTGAAGAACATAACGTAGAAATAAAATCTGGCGAAACGTGTTACGTTGCAACAGGAGCATACTTACCTAAAGGTGCAGACACCATAGTTCCCATTGAACATGTAAGAGTAAAAAATGGTACTATACTTTTACATAGACCTGCAAAAAGGGGCGACCATGTAATAAAAATAGGAGAAGACATTAAATCAGGTGAAATCCTACTTAGAAAGGGACATGCATTACGGGCTCAAGATCTAAGTCTCCTAGCAACACTAAAACGCTTAAAAATCAAAGTTTACAAAAAACCTAGGGTCGCGATAATATCCATAGGTGACGAGCTAACAGATAACCCTGAGGAAACCTCTACAGGGAAAACCTTCATAAGTAACTTCTTTCTCGTCGTCGAACTAGTGCGTAAAAACGGTGGCGAACCCATAAATCTAGGTGTAGCACCAGACGATATCGATAAAATAAAGAGGATAGTGATGAAAGGACTTGAAGTTGCAGATATAGTGATCACCATAGGTGGAATATCCGTTGGAGAAAAAGATTATGTTTGTAAAGCTGTGAATTCTCTAGGTTCTCCAGGCACGATTGTAAGAGGTTTAAAGGTTAAGCCTGGTAGACAAACAAGTGTCGCAATAATAAATGGAAAGCCTGTTTTAATGCTTCCAGGCTTAATACAATCCACCTTCATAGGTTTCATCTACATGGGGATACCTTTACTTAAATTTCTAAGCGGACAAAAACCTGAAGTCGACCATGTATTTGTGAAAGCTGTACTTAAAGAAGATGTGGAAATTCACGAATATAAACCATTCAAGAGAATTGTTTTCGTAGATCTTGAAAGAAAGGGAAACCAATATTTTGCCAAGCCAATATATGGAATATCAGCATTCAAAAGCACCTTAGTTAAATCAAAAGGCTTCGTAACAATGCCTGGCGGTATAGAACTCTTAAAGAAAGGCAGTGAAGTGGAAGTACATTTATTTTCGGGATTCTCATATCTTTAATTAATAGCGGTTCTTGTATTTTGGTAACAAGAATTTAGCTAAAATACTTAAAAGTTTAGATTTGTTAATTAAGGTCATTATTGTATGGTGAAGAGAAATTAAACGTAAACAAGATGGTGCATGTTAGATGTAAGCTGTAGAGATTAAATTTCAATTATGAAATAATCGCACAAACGGGGTGGATGCCTTTGAATTTTTCAATAGACAAAAGAAGTATGAGAGTTATCTTTGTTTCACATTGTTTACTTAATCAAAACAGTAAAGTTTTCGGATTATCAACGGAAGAAACAGTAAAAACTGCAAGTGAAGTTATCAATTTCCTTTTGGAAAAGAATATTGGAATAGTTCAAATGCCGTGCCCAGAATTCACGTATCTCGGCCTCCTGAGGCCTCCTCAAACAAAAGACCAATATGATAGTGCAGGATTCAGATCACATTGCAGAAAACTCGCTAAAAATATTGTAAGTCAAATTGAAAACTACGGAAAGGCTGGAGTAAAGGTTTTGGCAATACTTGGAATCGAGGGAAGCCCTTCATGCGGCGTAAACTGGACAACAAAAACAGGAGATAAGAAAACAAAACATGTACAAGAAAAGGGAATATTTATGGAAGAATTAGAAAAGCTTCTCTCGGGAAGAAAAATCTCAGTAAAAATAATTGGAATACCTGAATACCCAAAATATGGAAACATAGAAGAAACCATGAAGCTATTAGAATCGTTGTGATTAGAAGACTTTCTTATCTCAACTTTTAACTACATATTTGTTTGTAAATTTCGCTGTTGAAGATAACCTTTCGACTTATATAAGCGATAAATGCTATATAGTTGTGTAGCAAAAGTTTCATACCTTTGTGAAGTTCGCAACTTGGAGATGCTTATAATTGTTAAATTGGGCTGAAATATGGATTGGTGGAAAACGGTCAAAAGAAAAAGATAATCACCTACTCTTGCTAAGAGTTGAAACAGCAGTGCCATTAGGCGTTGAATTACCTAAAAATTTTCATAAAATAGGTGTAGACTATTCTGGAAGAACAGTCTTCGCATCTCAATGGCAAACAGAAGCTGCAAAGATAAGAGCAGAAATACGGGCCTTAACCATCTTCCTAATTTCACAGGGAGTAAAAGTTCTATCTTTCGAAGAAATAAGAATGACAAAGGAATATAAAGAAAAATGAAATATAAACTAATAAGGTTTTCAGCGATGAACTTAGGTTAGGTGTGGCTGATTATGCCTAAGTTTAAGATGAGAAGAAGAACGACTGCAATCTTAATAGTTTTTCTCTTTCTTCTTACCTTCATTGGCTACGGCATGTTTGTGGAGCCCTTTAAAATTTCGATCTCACATTTCAGCTTTGATGTGGAAGGCTTCAGTAATTTATCGATTAGAATCGTGTTAATAGGTGATATGCATGTCGGAAATCGTAGAGAAATGAAATTTTTGAGTAAGGTTGTTAACGAAATAAATTATTATCAGCCAGACATCATACTGTTGGCTGGTGACTTCATAAATTACTACGAGGAAGAAATACAGTTTCTTGGTCCATTAAAGAACTTAACTGCTAAATATGGTGTTTACGCGGTTCTCGGCAACCATGACTACGGTTACGGGTATCATAATAAGGAACTTGCAAATAAAGTAGAAGCAAAGCTTGAAAACATGAATATAAACGTTTTAAGGAACGAAAACGTACTAATAGAAATAAACAAAACACAGTTCTACATTATTGGACTAGACTCCATACTAGCTGGGGAATGCAACCTAACACAAGCTACAATTAATGTAAAAGAAGACATACCCAAAATCTTACTATGTCATAACCCCGACGTAGTTTTTATAAACGGAACAGAAAACTTTGACCTTATTCTCTCCGGGCACACCCATGGAGGAGCTATAAATCTACCATTAATAGGCCCAGTTTTCAAAGTAACGAAACTAGAAAGAAAATATTACCATGGTTTTCACGAAATAAATGGAAGAAAAATATACGTAACTCGAGGCATAGGATCCCGAGTTCTATATTTCTTCAATTTCCGACTTAATGCTCCACCAGAAATCGTCGTAATAGAACTTTACTAAACCAAAATTAAAGACACGTTTTCAAGCATCATAATAAACAGAGAGCGAATTAAATTAGTAGTCCTTCTTTTCATTTCGAAGTTTAATAATTGCAAAAATAACAATATAGTGTCAAAGCCTATCAAATACAGCAAAAACATTAGCATGCTCTCTCTTTTAAAGAAATAAGAACAGTAAAGGAATATAAAGAAAACAAGACATAAAATTCTACAAACAGGTACGTTAACCACATTATCGATACTTAAAAACCAAGATTATAATGGTAACATTATCTTTTATTGTTTCACTGAGATAAGTAAACTGCTCAAAATCTTTATCTGGAGTAGTTCATAGTCTTAACTTTGCGATATTTAGGTGGTGTTTCATCTCCTAAATCTATTTCTAGTTTCCATTTTATCCAGTAGACAAGTTCTTCAACAACTGCCCAAGGTAGGAACACTTCATCCTTTCCTTTTGCTAATATTTTTATGCCGTCATCGCTTGCATAGGCTAAGTATTCTTCACCGTTAAACCAGTATTGAAACCAAGCTAACTTTCTAAAACTAGATACTCTTTTTGTCGTTACCGCTTTAGCCATTATTTTTGTCTCCAATTTTATTTTACACTTGTAAGATTCGTAATTGAGTTAGTAGTTTTGATTTCCTAGTTGAAAAAGTTTTTGTTGTAATAGATATATAAACTTTTGGAAAAGCCAAAAACTTCTTTACATTATTGTAATTATTCACTTAAACAAAAATCTAAAGATAAAAAGCCCTTTTCACGCGCATTTTAAGTCTCTCCCATAGAGCTGCTTCTCTTTAAATAAACACGTGTTTTAGGAATTATAATTACTACTAAAAGTTCTAGAAATCCTTCAAAACATAACCATCATCCAATCTCCTTTAAGATTAAAGATGAAGAGTTAATTTGTTTACTTTGTGACCTTGAGTGGCTCTAGAAGAGATATAAATAATATACAGGCCTAACTTAAAGTCACAACGACTACTCAGCCTTTTTACATTCAAAGCTGAAATTCATCTATGTCCATGGGTAATGTTTTTCTTCGAAGTTTAATGATTACAAGAAATAGGATAAGCGTGTCAAATCCTATCAGGTACAGTAAAAATGTTTTATTGTATGCTAAAAGTTTTACAACGCTTATAATTATGGAATATGCTTCAGAATATGTTGCAATACTATTGGTTTGAAGGATTTCGGAAGCAGAAGGATACATTACTTCAAAATCTTCGTAACTCGTAGTTGCAATACAGCTTGTCGGCGGAACCTCAACAACACTTGCATGAACAACCTTAACAAAAATACGAAGATAAAAACTCTCTCCTACACTTAAATCAACATCATCGACAATAATAACAGTGTATTGATTTCCATTAATCTCGATTCCCTCTTCCTTAACTGTTCCTCTAGAAACATTCACCCCTATAACCTTGAAAGCATCAGGAACTGTTTCATAAATAGTAATAGTGGTGTTTTCATCACCCACATTACTAACAGTAACATTAATCCAAGCATATTCCCCGACCTTTAACTCACTCTCTACTTTCTTTGAAATTTTTAAAACTGGCAAAGGATAAGGATATTCAGCCTCAACTTCTTCAGGAAACACCACAAACGGAACAACATTAGAATAAACAGTATAAGTCTCTCCCTCCCTCTCATAAGTTAAAACTCCATAAATCAAGTGATAGCCAACTTTCCGCGTTTTTTCTAGCGGAATTTCAATTTCATCTTCAGATCCAAGGGTTTTACTGGTAATAAGTTCCTTAACTTTTAGATCAAAGGTAGTTGGATCAATCCACACATAATAGAGGGAAAGTGTGGCACTAGATATTATATTGGATTGCTCCACGGTAACCCTTACAACTTGGGTTTCGCTGAGAAAAGCTTGAGGAGGAGATATATCAATTGTAATAGTTGGATGTAACTTAAATTCACCTTTCACAGGAATTGGGATATCGAACCCAAAAGAATTAGCGTAAACAACGTATTTCCTTCCCATTTTATCCTCGTAAGTAATTACAGCTCCTTCACTTAATTCCCTTACCATAAAACGCTTCTTTCCTTTGTGAGGCCCTCCAACGACAAAAGTAAATTCACCGCTTTCGCCATGTTTAAAAACATCTTTGTGAACTATTAATTTTTCACCGCTTTCATTAAAGTCCCAAGAAACTATGTTATCAAATACATCTTTTAAAGTTGTGTACGGGAACATTACGGTGACATTATAAGCATCAGAGGCTCCTAGGCTCTTTAAGTGAATAGTTATATTTGCGTGAAAATCTGGACCAAACATTCCACCTTGAGGACCATGTTTAACTTCCACAAAAGCACTAATAAGCGGGACGTCTTCTGGTAAAATATTAAAGTTGTATTTTAAACCTATATCTGGCACTGAACCAAGAAGCAGCAAATCAAATGTATAGGTCCTACCAAGATATTTACCGCCAAGAGGCTCCACAAAGAAATTTGTAACGTTTACAATATAGGGAAATCTAATTTTTATGTACGAATAAGTCGAATAACTTGAAGACGCAATAAAACCCGTGTGATTAATGATGTAATTTACACTTACAACATATTCGTTTCCTTCTAAAAGAACTGCCGAGGGATTTACCCAAGACACAAAAACACTGCCAGTAAGTTTACCATCATATTTAACGAAGCCAATTGAAAAACCATAAAATAGAGAGTTTACCATTAAATTTAAGTCTATAAGGGTTGCCAATCCATCTTCTGGCAAAACTGAAGCTAATATTTGCCGAACATAATACACAGAGGCTGAAGTGTTCAAAAACTTATTGAACATAAAAGCGTAGTCACCGTTAAGACTTACAAAATTCATGAGACTCATTTCACCGAGATCGAGTGCCTGGCTGAAATCTCTATAAATAGAGTAAGCATAGTTCAAAGCGTTATCAAACGTCGTTTCTTCAAAGCATAAGACGAGAGTTACACCCTTAGGATATTCCCATATAGGCTTAGGCCAATACAAACTATAATCTTTCGAGAAAGAAGTAAAAACTAGATACGCATATTTTACATGTTGAAAAGCTTCTGAACTAACGTCTACACCAGAAATACTGAAATCCAACCCTTGAAACCTGAAAGTAATGATGGCAGAAGTGTTTTGTCCCACAATAACTTCCAATTCTTCCCCAAAAGTGCTAAGAGGCTTACTAGTCACGTTAATGTTCATCAGATCCTTACTGGTAAGGGCAGACGTGTCGTTCATCCTATTATGATAAGTGTCATTAGGAAACTGATAGCCAGTAACATTTGGCATAAAAGTAGCTAAACATAAAACCATAAGTAGCAGTAGGCATACCATTTTCGAGATATTGAGAAACGTTCCGTTACGGCTGTTTTTCGATGTTATCACTCTTATCACTCTCTAAACTTTCATTTACCTTACGTTTTTATTAGCTTTTAGTTTCAGATTTGTGTAGGAAACTCCTCGAATTTTCTCAAGGTCCACCTAACATCACCCATAAGATCATAACATTGATATAGTGAATTAGTAAGCAA
>JAUQZC010000054.1 GCA_030587435.1 Candidatus Baldrarchaeota archaeon
GGCCTTAAAGTTTCTTTAAAGAAGAAGTGAGCAATCGTGGTGACAATAGCAGTTTTAAGACCATAATCCTTTACCTTGCTAAGAACTTCCTCGACTTCAGGGTACAATTTCTGCCTACGTTTCTTACATAATTCTTTAAATTTCCTGAATGTTTCCTTATCAATCTCAATACCCAGCCTCCAAAACATTTGCATTAAAAAGGAATCTAAATCTGCATAACCGTATTTAGGATAATCCACCATAGCTACAAAATGCCATGCTGCATTCAACTGTTGCGGAGAAATCTCGTAACCGCGACTAAAAAGAAAATCGTAAGCCTCTTCATCAGAAGCCTCATCTTCAACATGCATAAGTGTTCCGTAAAGATCAAACAACACAGCCTTAATCTTCATGAACTCCCCTCAAAACTCTATAACTAAAGCTTACATTTTAAACACCAATTACTTCCACAAACCCAAATATAAACACTACTGACGACAAAATTTCATCATAAAAGCAAATTTCCACAATCTAAAATTACCATAAACAACATATTCCTAAAACCCTATAAATAGTAACACCATCGTGTTAAAAACTGCAACTCGGGAGGAAGAAAATGAATCACGAACTTATTGATCTCCTAAGAAAATTATCAGAAGCCTATGGCCCACCAGGCTACGAAGATGAGGTTCGCCAAATAATGATAAAAGAGTTGGAGAAGGTAGCTGATGAAGTTTATGTGGACAACCTTGGAAATGTTATAGCAGTACATAAAGGCAATAATCCAAAAATTATGTTAGCAGCGCATATGGATGAAGTCGCACTTTTAATAACACATATAGATAAGAATGGCTTTCTCAGATTCCACGTACTGGGAGGCATAGATCCACGAGTACTCTACTCCCAAGAAGTAGTAATAAAAACTGAGAACGAATTTGTTAATGGTTACATAGGCGCAAAACCTCCTCATCTACTTAAACCGGAAGAAAGAAAAAAGGCACCAGACATAGATCAACTCTTCATAGACATCGGAGCATCATCAAAAGAAGAGGTTGAGAAACTAGGAGTATCTGTAGGATCAACTGCAACCTTTGTTCCTAGGTTTAAAGAGTTAAAAAACAATAGAGTAATGGGCAAGGCTTTTGATGACCGCGCTGGATGCACAGCCCTAATAGAGGTAATGAGAAAAATAAGAAATTCGCCATGTACAGTATATGCTGTCGCAACAGTCCAAGAAGAAGTAGGGCTTAGAGGAGCAAGAACAGCCACATGGCAAGTAGAACCAGACATAGGATTAGCAATAGAGGGAACCACATCATCTGACACACCTGGAACCCCAGAGCACCTAACGTCTACAAAAGTGGGGCAGGGTCCCGCAATAACGATAGCTGATAAAAGTATGGTAACGCATCCTAAAATATTAAGGAGACTCATCGAAACAGCTAAGGAAAATAACATTCCGTTTCAATTTAAACGAACAGTAAGTGGAGGGACAGATGCGGGATCTATTCACCTTACAAAGAAAGGAATACCAGCGGGGGTTGTAAGTGTTCCATGCCGCTATATACATAGTCCACTTTCAATACTCGATTTAAATGATCTTGAAAACACCATAAAACTAGTAGATGCTTTTGTTCACTCGTATGAAGGCTAGTGACAAATCACGTCAAATATCTTCCATTTACTATCTTTCTTTTTTATCGTCTTAAGACCTTGCATTTATCGTAATGAAAGATGCTTTTTATTTGCGACTATCTCAAAAATTTTATGTAGTAGTTAGTATAATGACAATTTATAATAAAGAGGCACACGAGTTGATAACTATGTCAAATATAATTATCGAATTTAGTGAGAAAGAAGAATGTACATTGGATGGTGCAAACAATATTAAAGAAATTAACGATAACGGGGTCTTATCAGTTATTAATCCTAGTAAAATATCGAGAATATGGAATGCAAGACTAAATGTAAGTAAAACAGAGGGTACAGACATTCAAGAGGGAGAGTATTTCATCGGAGAAATAGAGCCAGAAGCATCATGGACAAAAAATTATTCCCTGAAAGTAAATGAACCATTACTAAAATTAACAGAAACAATAGATACGTATTCAATAGGATCACAAGTACTTCATCAAGCATTTTGTTTTGAGAAAGAAATGCCTGTAGTCATTAAGATAGTGG
Organism: Candidatus Baldrarchaeota archaeon; assembly: GCA_030587435.1. Next base: position 2,161 of record JAUQZC010000054.1, read on the forward strand.
TAGAAAATGTTTCGGAGTTTCCAGTCGAAAATATACGCCTGGAAAAACAGTTACCAGATGGATTTGCACCACCAACACTTAATGTAGACACAGGTAAAATATCTTACAACGAAGACGAAAGAAAGATAATTTGGAACGTAGGTAAACTTGACATAAAAGGTAAAGCCACGGCGATAGTTGAAACAAAAACAACAAGAACATCAACAGAACCAGTAAGAATGGGAGAAATAAACTTATACTATGAACTACATGGATATAGTAGGACACAGGCTGAAGCAACGTTTAAAGCTCTAACAAAATACGCATTTTTCTTAGACAACATACAAAGCGAAGAAGATCCAGAAAAATGGATATGCAAACTGGAGTTTCAAAATCAGAGCGATATCGATTGTTTACTAGAGAAACTCATAGTAACAAAAAATGGAGAAGAAATATTAAAAATGGAATCTGACGAAGAAGTTAGAGCCGAAAGTACATGGACACATGAATTTGAAATAGTAAGCAAAGAGGTCCCTCAACTAGAAAAATCCGTAGAATTCACTGTAATGAGCGAAGTTCAAAGAAAACTTAAGGGTCACATACGGAAAGAAGATACAGTCCTTCCAGTTGTCGCAGTGCAACAAGAAAAGAACATAGAACCAATAGAGGTTCCAGCATACGAAAAAACCGCGATGACAGTGATAGCAACAGTTAAAAACGTAGGTTCGGCGACAATAGATCAAATCGAAGTAATAGATGTAATTCCAAAACACTTCAAGCCACCAGACCCAAACGAGGTAGAAATTTTCATAAGTGACCGTAAAGTCGACAAGGACTTAGAAGTGAAGTTAGAACCACCAGATCAAAATTCTTCGATGGAACACGTCCTAAAGATAAAGGTGAACAACCTTATAGAAAATTATGAAGGTTTAACCCCAGGAAAAGATTTTAAGATCATCTATAAAATGACAGCTTGGAAACCACTGCCAGAAGTTACATACGTAGCCCCTATACATGTAATAGGTTATGCGAAACCAGCAGGGCCAGGAGCAGAGGACGCAACACAACCTAGTGAACCACAAATAAAAATAAGATACGCTCGAAGAAGCGTGAGATCAGGGAAACAATATGAACCTGGTAAAGAACGTGGCGAATACATAATAACATTAGTAGTTAATAATACAGGTGAAGTAACGCTGGAAAAAGTTCACGTAAAAGATTTCATACCAAAGGGGTTTGAAGTAATCGAATGGGTTCCAAAAACTGCAAAGATATCCATTGAGACCGAGGAAGAAGAAAGGTATTTACTGTGGGAAATAGCAAAAATACCCGCAGGGGAAACACTAGAACTTGAATACACGGTTAAAGGTAAAGGACCATATGTTTCACGTGAACCCAAAGTTATAATACCTGAGGAATACTTAGAATAATAGAAGGTGACATAATTGGAGATAAAAGAACTAGTATATAACGGAGCAATTCCAATCTTTGACCCATCTAAGCTAAAAACACCACTAGAAGAATTACTGCTCCAAATAGGAGGAGCACTCACAGAGGCGGCGGTCCTCCTTAAAGGGGCAGACGGACAAGCATATTACCCAAGCACCATACTACTTCAAAACGAAAAACTAAGAGAACTAGGATTAAAAACAATAAAACTATTAAAAGACGTAGACGTAAAAGTAAAGGGACTTATTTATGTTCATTATGACGAATATCTTTCAGAAGAGTATGGAACAGTTGAATCAGACGGAAGAAGAACAGAAGGTTTCATATGTCCCATAAATGAGACATATCAAGAACAATTCCTCAAGATTCTAGAAGAAGTTTCTCAAACAGAAATTGACGATATAATTCTATTGCTGACAGGATATGCAAGCGCCCTACATTGCTTTTGCGAAAACTGTAAAGTAACGTTCTCAATTGACAGAAAAATGCCAGTAAATTTTAACTTTAGCTTGCTTCAAGGAGACAAAGAACTTTATAATGAGTGGATAGAGTGGAGGAGCGAAAATATAAAGGCGTTTCTATCAAAAATAACAGAAAAAACAAAAGAACTAGGATTAAAACCCATATTTACAGTGGAATTGGATCCCAATTTCCAATTTGATGAGGGCTTAAAACCATCCTTAGGAATAGACATAAAAAACATAGCTAACTTTTTCGAACACCTCATAGTTATGGTAAACCCGTGGGAAGTAATTTTACCACCGGTACAAAGTAAAAGTTTTAAAGAGTTAGTTCAAAGGGTTAGAAACGTTAAGCAACAAACAAATAGAAACATATCATTAATGTACTGGCCTCCAAGTGAAGAAGAACTAAAAACACTGTTAACCATAAACGAAGAAGTTAAAAGCAAGGGTTTGTACGTTTTTCTTCAATATCCAGATCAATTTAAAAATTGGAGAGAAACGAGGATCATAAAACCATAAACAAAATTCCTACTCTTCCTCTATTTCATATTCTCTATCGAAAATTTCTTCTTCGTATCCACAGATGGGGCATTCAAAGAAGGGCATAACATCGATAATAGCACTTGTATCAGGGTTGACACGTACTCTGACAAGTATACGTAGCTCAACAGTTTCACCACAGCCGGGACACACAATTTGCACAGCAACACCCCCAATACTGACTGTGAAACTTCACATTAAACTCTCAATTAAAATTTTCTGGTAAAAACCTGGGTTACTAAATCAAATAATCATCTAATGTAAGACGTCAAAAATATTAACTCGCTTAAAAAGAAACGGAAAATACTTTCAAATTGGCAAATATTTTTTAATTTGTCAATCAAAAATTGCAATACTAATGTTTTTAACATTCTGCAAAGTAAGTTGACTGTTTTGAATACCAGCTGAAAACAAGTAAATAACGATTAGTTAAACACCATTATTTTCAAAAATTTACTAATTTAAAATGTAAACTGCTAATATAGTATTTTCCCTTGTACACACCTAGGATACAAGATCATAGTATCAGCCTTTAACTCTTAAAGACACTCTTCTAAGATTTTGTCTTTTTTGTCTACATGTTATTTCAATTTTATAGTCAAATTATACACTTTTCCACATAGATGTTGTTATAATAGGGATCGCAACCTTAAAATAGAAGATAGTATAGCAAGTTTTCAGTGATCAGCTATGACGATTGAGAAGATCACAAAAGAACTAGAATCAGAAGTAGATAACCTAGTAGTTATGGATGAATCAGGTAAAGTATTAGCTAGTAAAGGATCACTAACAATTGATCCTAACATAATCTCGACAATTACAAACAAAGAACCATCAGTAACCCTACAGGGAATAAAATATACTACTTTAACTGTTGAGGAAGACCGATACGTTGCTTTAAACATACCACAGCAAAAGTACTTTGCAGGAGTAAAAGCAGGAGATAAATGGGTGTTTTTCACCACGAAAGAAGATCCTAAGAACATAATAAACAAAATATGGAAGCAAATCTAAATTTTCTTCTTTTTCTTAAAACTAAACACCGCATCCAAAATGGTTATTGTATGTTATCTGGTATTTTACTTAGTTAAGTAAAGGATCTATTTATACTTAGCAATTCTTATAATTATAACATCGTTATGATAAAACTAAAATTAAAAAACTAATAAACTAAATCCCTACTCATGCGCGTACCATACATATTTATGTGGCTCGGAAGTTAACAATTGACAACAAGTTCCGTAGTGGAGAATTTTAATGAGTCTGGAAAAAGTTGAAACCGGTATTAATGGACTCGACGAAATACTTGGAGGCGGAATACCAAGAGGATCAACAGTTCTCATCACAGGCTATTCAGGGACAGGGAAAACAATTCTGGGAATACAGTTTATAGTAAACGGCATAAAAATGTTCAACGAAAAAGGACTGATAGTAGTGGCTGGAGAAGACATAGAAAGATTACAAAAATCTATGCTGCAGTTTGGATGGAATTTAAAACAGCTTGAAAAAGAAGGAAAACTAATACTGATAGATGTAACAAGTGTAACGATCGGCGTACCTACAGACGTTGAATTCACAGAATTTCAATTAAAAACAATGGACATAAAACAACTGGTATTAACAATATATAACGCAGTGAAGCAAAATAACATTAAACGGGTTGTGATAGATTCCATACCAAACATAATCACAAATAAAGATGATATACATAAAATAAGAACATCACTACTAACCTTATGCATTTTACTGGAAAGATTCGGGTGCACAACATTAATGGTGACCGACATACCTGAAGGATCAGAAAAGTTAAGTACTTACGGCGTGGAGGAATTCGTAGCTTCAGGCATAATAAAGCTGTCGTTTGAAAAATCAGGTGGAAAATGGATAAGAAAAATGCAAGTAAGGAAAATGAGAGGAACAAAACACAAATTAGATGAATACATATTTAAAATAACGGAGAATGGAATAAAAATATTGGAAAAACTACTTAATCACCAACGTTATTAGATTTTACTCCTATAACCTATTTTAGTTTATATCGCTGTTATTCAAGAGTTTACTATCCTATGATATTTAAAATCGTGTTACATAATCTAAATCGACAATGTGATTCTCTTTATCATAGAATATCTTAAAAACTAACTTTAAACAATGAAATATCACAAATTAAAATCTTTTTAAGAAAATTGTTGTCAAAGAGCCTAAAATAGAAAATAGTAATACTTATAACTACAAATTGAAATAACATCTTATAACTCGAAATCGCTTTTAGTTTCAATATCTAGGTGTTAAACTTGGGAATATTCAGCGAAATATATTATTGGCTTGAAAGCCTCATAAACATAAACCCCTGGATTTCTGCCGTGCTAATCGGGTTCTTTAGCTCATTTGGAGTCTTCTTCTCCTTCGCACCGTCAGTTGTATTATACGTAGTATTGTTTGCACAAAGGTACAACCCACTACTCATTGCTGTTTGCGCAGGATTCGGAGCTATGACTGGAGAATTATCAAGCTACTATCTAGGTTACATAGGTAAAAAAACAATAGACCTTGCTTCAAACAAAATTTCTAAAGATATACAATTATCGCCAAAAATGAGAGAATTTTTCATATGGCTAGACAACGTGCTTTACACAATGGGAGAAGAAGCAGTATTCCTATTCGCCTTAACACCCCTACCAGACGACCTTCTCCTCCTCTATTTAGGAGCTAAAAAATACCCCTTACAAAAAATAATTTTACCATGTTGGCTAGGTAAAACAGGCCTAATAGGAATATATTCCATACTTGGAACAATAGGAGCAAGCATGCTCTTAACATTAGGAGAAGGAGTTCTCATCACAGCCTCCATAATAATATCTATAGCCTCCCTAGCAATAACTTACCTAGTAATGAAAAAGGACATCACAGGAAACCCGGAAAAACTTGTATTAAAAATAAAAAGACTTAGAATACTTGTAGTTACCATAATAATGGTATTAATAAAACTTTTATTAGGCGGAAGAGATGCCTCCAACTAAAACATGCATGTTCAACCTCGCTTTCTTTTCCTCATAACCTTTACAATACCATACACCATACCTACAATGGCGAAAACTGCACTTACCAAACCAAATATCAGCCTAATAACATTTATCACATTAAATACAAAACCTAAAATCAACGCAAATAGAATTGGAAAGAGAAATATAACACCAATAGTGAAAAACAGCAACCCGACTCGATAAAAATTATAACCGTAGAGAAGACCTGCAACAAAAAAGAAAACACCAGAGAAAAACAGAAAAACAAGAATATTCACTATCAGAGGAGAACTAGGAACAGAGATACCTAAAGTGTTCAAAATCATCGAAATAGCCTTAAACTCAGCCAAAGAACTTGAAAAGTTAACTGATAAACCTGCAATCATACCCAAAATAAAACCTAAAGGATCATTTATCAAAGCAAAGAAAGCAAAAACGCTAGCAAGCACCAACATCGCGAAATCGACCCCAATATTTAAAAGCTCGGTAAAACTGGCCTTCAAAATCGCTAATTTTACAGTTGGACCCGAAGCGATTAAAGTACTAACAAGATTAAACACACTCACACCACTGCCTACTGAAACAAAAAAGTTTGCAATAAACCTAGGAGCCTTAATAAAGTGAAGAAAACCACCAAAAATAACAGTAACACCTCCAAGAATCGCAAGCCAAACAACAATACCGCCAATGAACCTAGAAACCTCAACAGGCAGCACACCTACTTCAGTAGCTTCTCTAACTAATGTAAGTAAACCCCCGGCTCTACCGCGAAACCCGCCAACGAGCATAGAAACCCCGGAAAGCAATGCAAACAAACCTTGACGAAACCTAGTTCTAGAATCACCACTCAAAACTATACACCCCAACACATAACACAATCTATTCTAACAATTTCACTTAAATGAATTTTGAGGTAAGTTTCAAATTAAGTTACACAAACACCTTATATTAAAGGTCAATATTTAGTATTTAATAGTCAATAACATAGGTGAACAAAATGAAGGTGTTTAGTTACCGTGAAGTGAAAGCCGAAGAAGTAACAGAGGAGGGCGCAGCAAAAACAAAAGTTAGATGGCTTATAGATGAAAAAACAGGTGCCAAAAACTTTTTCATGAGAATGTTCGAAGTAGAACCAGGAGGCTACTCTCCACTCCACGCGCATCCATGGGAACACGAAATATTCATCTTAGAAGGAGAAGGAACAGTTGTCAGCGAAGAAGGAGAACGCAAAGTTGGGCCGGGAGACGTAATATTCATACCTCCAAACGAAAAACACCAACTCAAAAACACAGGAAACCAAAAGTTTAAGTTCCTCTGCCTAATCCCTAGCATAAAGTAATACAAAACCTTTCTCTTCTTTTTAAATCGTAGTTTAAAAAGATAGATCAGAACATTCTAAGGGCTAAAAATGCAAAAAACCTGTCAAATATGTCTCCTAGACGAAACCTACAAAGAATTCCCAATAGATGTGGAAGGTGGACTTAGATACAAAATTGGAAGCATAAAAATAAATAGCACAGGACTATGCAACATATGTGAGCAATATCAAAAAGACAAAGCAGAATTCTTACATCTCAGAAATATTGCGAAAGAAAAACTTCAAAAAACGCTTTACGATACCAAGTCAAGCGACTATGATGCATTAGTAGCTTTAAGTGGAGGAAAAGATAGCACAATAACCCTAATTTTGGCCAAAGAAAAATATAAACTAAATGTTTTGGCTTTTACAATAGACAACGGATTTAAAAACAAAGAAACAAGAGAAAACATTGAAAACGTAGTTGACGAACTTGGCGTAGAACACGTAACCTTCAAAATACCTAAAACAATTTCCCGAAAAGTCTTCTCCCTCTCCATTAAAATCGGAGATCCCTGCACCATATGTCAAAGACTAATCAATCCACCAATAATGGCAAAAATGCAACTAAAAAACGGTATCAAAACCAGAATTCTAGGCATAGATTTAGCGCAAACCTACCACCAATACTACAAACCCATAAAATATTGGAAAAACGTATTTGACATCGAAAATCCCTTCATATACAGCATAAAGCAAGCAAACCCAAAAATATACGAGGAAAGAAGCAAAAAATACATACAAGAAATATTAAACGATGTAAAAATAGAGCACCAGACAAAAATAGAACAAGAATTGCAAAAAATAATGAAAATAATTCGGAAATACTGGTTAAAGGAGAAGGAAATAGAAGAATTTGTAAAAAACAATGTTACAATACATCTGCATGCAATAGAAATCTCAAATAGAAACACACAAGAAAAAATACTTGAAAATTATGGTTTTAAATTCCCCAAAATATCCAAAACATTTGCAACAGATTGTAAAATTTCAGCATTTGCCCACAGCATTCATACAAAGAAAATGGAAAAAGTACTTTTATCACAAGAAATTAGAGTAGGACTACTAACAAAAGAAGAAGCCCTAGAAAAATTGAACAGAAAACCAGCCATAAACGAACTAAAACAACTATTAAAAGAACTGAAAATAGAAAAATTAGAAAACATCAGAAAAAGCAGCAAATTCTACGAAATATACGATAAAAACATAATACAGCAAGTAACAACTAAATGACCAGGTTGTTACGAATTTAACCACAAAACGTCAAGCGGAACGTCTGCTCACAGCCAACTCATAGATTTTTACAGCCAACTCTTCCAAGTAGCTGGATTTTTCAACCCTTTCCCTTAATTCTTTAGGAATTCCGTTGGCACCGTAATACGCCCCTGAAATAGCGCCAGTAATCGCCGCTATTGTATCTGTATCACCTCCACCTTTAATAGCCATGACAACCGAATCAATATAAGTAGAAGCCCTAGCAAAACAGAAAAGTGCACTTGAAACAGTTTCCACAACGTAGCCGGAAGTACCCAAAACATCTAGAGCTTCCAGAGGATCCGTTTCATTACTTAAAAGTTTAGAAGCAAATTCTATTTTTTCCACGACAAGATTCTCAATATTCATTGCTGACAACCCTTTTAAAACAAAGTCAAAAATATCACGTCGCCTACTTTCCTCATTCGCATGCAAACACCATCTAATAGCCAAAGCAACCGCGAAGGCCCCATTTATAGCTTCTTCATTTCTATGCGTAATAACAGCATCTTTCTCAACATCTCTATATAAAACTTCAATAGGCATATTGAAATCAAAAAGAGCAATGGGCGCAACTCTCATAGCAGCACCATTTCCAGCCGCCCATTTCCCACTCACTCCACACGTTCTCCAATCACGGGTCTTAACATATTTTGACAAAGCCTTACTAACTGTCATTCCTATACCTCTAAGATCTCCAGACAAAAACCATTCACCATACAACTCAGCAATAACCTCAGGATCAACACGCTTAGCAGAAATAATAGCTTCAGCTAAACAAATAGCCATCAAAGTATCGTCAGTATACTTTCCTTCTCCCAGCCACCCAGCATGAAAAATCTTAAGTTCCTCTTCAGGAATCTTTTTCATCTCCTCCGAAGAAACACCCTCATAAGGCTGACCTAAAGCATCACCAATAGCTAAACCCAGCAAAGTACCCGCAAACTTATCCCTTAAACTTACTTTCAACCAACATCACCTTAACAAATCCAATAAAATGTATTTACCACCTGTAAGTGTCTTAAAGAAAAATATAACGATAATTATATAGAAGAGAAAAATATGGTTTGTGGCCGCTTTTAGACTTCTTTTAGTTTTTCTCCAAGCTTTTTGAAAGCCTCTGGGAACTCTGGTTGAAAACGCATGTAAATCGGTGTCGGATACCGCATCACCTTCTTCGCAAATATCTCCTTAACACCATTCACTACATCACTAAGCATTTTCGCTGGAACAGCAACAATAACCTCATGATCCTCGGTGGCAGCAAAAATCTTGTCCCCCTCATCAGGTAAAACAAAGTTAAACTTCTGAGACAAATAAGTTTGAATTACACCGTGAGCACAAGAAGCGTGTCTACCAGTATACTGAATATCTATAGCCCCACCTACATTATACAGGTAGCCGTGAACAAGTATAAACGCTTGCGTAGGATTACCGTAAATCAACACAACATCAGGTTCGATCTTCGTCCTATTTAACGGAGAAGTAAGAATACCCTGACATTCCCCAGGCTTAAGCTTACAATTCTCAACAGTAAACTTAGCACCCCTTGAAGCCGCTTCGCGATCCTTAAAGAACCCGGCTTCCAAAAGAAAATCAACCAAAATATCCTCGCTATCTAAAGAAGCCCAACCATACAGGAGACGAGCAAAGTTACACGAACACTCGTCCTTGGAAACACCCATAGTCCACCCATATCTCCTACTCATACTGAAAGCCTGGCACAAATTTATTTTAAACCCGAAAATTTTATTTGGCCGCCTAACATTCGAAGGAAACTCCTCATCGCTTTTAACCAGCTTAACAGCCACAGGATAAGTTTCAAGCCTCAAAACATCCATAAGAACAGAACCAACATTCCTCCACTCATCAATATCCATATTATATCACCTCTTAATTAACAACCTTCTCATAACTTTATAATAAACACTTCGCATTTATTGTTGAATTCAATTGTAAGGCCTCTAGTTTTAAGCATGAGAAAACGTATATAATCCTGTAAGACAATCTCGCCTCATCCGTAAACCATGCAACGTGATAGCTTTTCATGCAAACTGTTTAAGTTAATATTTCAAGGTAATTTTAATAAACCATACATATATATTTTTCATGGTGAATAAAATTGTCCATGATTGCTACAATTACCAGTAAAGGTATGGTAACCATACCTAAAAAAGTTAGGGAAAAACTTGGCCTAAAAAAGGGAATGAAAATAAAATTTATAGAAACGGAGAAAGGCTTCTTAATTGTTCCAATAAAAACATTAGAGCAATCCTTTGGTGATGGCGGAAAGGCAATGCTTGAAATTGCAAAAGAAATAGCTGGCTCTAGGAAAAGAGAGAGGATTCACGATGACAAAGAAATATAGGAAGAAAGAAGCTAATGTTTTTGATACTGGTGCGTTTGCTCTTTATTTTGGTGGAGATGAACGTGTAAAGCCATATTTCGATGAAGTTTTTAGAAACGAGAAACAAGGAGTAGTGTGTGAACTTATCCTTGGTGAATTTTGGTATAAAACTTGTGAAAAACTCGGCACAAAAAAAGCTGAAGATTTTCTTACACGAATTTGCACCTCAAACATCTTAATAGTCGAAGAAAGTAAAATATACAGCCGCGCAGCTTTCTTTAAATGTAAATATAGAGACAAGTTTTCCTTCGTCGATTGTCACGTCTTGGCCTTAGCTGAGCTTACAAAAGGCACAATCATAACCACAGACAGCGACTTCAAAGACCTAAAAGAATTCAAAGTCATTTACATAGAGGTAGAATAGCAATTCTTTTTGTTTCAGTTTCCAATGTAGGTTTTGTCGCTTTCGCCTCTTAGCTTTTTAAACTAGGCTGACAATTTCTTAATTTTGCTTTTCATATCCCATCGAGGTTTCCTCAAAACCAAATAATTTTCCTCTTTATAGCTTCATCTATATAAGTTTCCCTTGCATTAATTTTGAAGACCTCTATGCACGAATTTGATATTTAATCGTTTTAATTAAATGTAAACGCTCTGTGCTTCTCAAGTTACGTTTATACTTCCATAATCTTTGTTTAGATGAAATTAAATGATAAAATATTCAGGGCATATTTTCATGTTTCGACACCAAAAAGACACCTGTATATCTTTTACGTGTGGAATAGTTGCAACTTTAGTAATTAAGCCGTGTAGATGTTCAAAATCTCGAACTACTCCGATTACCATTGGATCACAGTCCCCCATGATTTTTGTTGCCAAGATGATATCCCTTATTTCAATTAGTTTATTTAGAACCTGTGTGGAATATTCATGCTCTGCATCGATCATGAGGACTGCCATGCCCTTGTAACCTATTTCTCTGGGGTTGATTACAACCGTTGAGCCTTATATTATACCCTTTTTTGCAACATTCTAAACCTATTTACTATGGTATCTGGTGAGACTTTAAGCTTCCTAGCAATTTCTCTAAACGAAGTACGTGCATCTTTTTTGAGATACTCGATTATCGCTAAATCAATTTCATCCATGTAAATATCACCCCTTTAAAATTTAAATTCGAAATTTTCTGGAAAAGTTAGGACTTCTCCGACCCAAACGTTTGTGCCCACACCTTTTACATGAGGATAGCTTTTAATGAGGTCTCTAACTTCGCTTAAACGGTTAATATCCTTAAAAATTGCTATACTAAACAAATTACATCTACCTATCGATGGAACACAGATAAGTACCTCAGGTATTTTTTGAATAAATTTAATTACATCATTTATATAGGGGTAATTAACATCTATGCAAAAACTAGCTATATGCTCGTATCCAAGTTTTTTAGGATTAAGTAGACTGTAGTTCCAGAAATAATCCCCATTTTCTTCATTTTATTGAATCGTCTGATTATGGCATCTGTGGAAACCTTACACTTTTTTGCTACATCTGTAAATGGAGTTCTGCCGTCTCGCTGAAGAGTTCTTAATGTCTTGAATCGGACGAAATCTTTATTAATGACTATTAATCCAAGTTTATGAGGTGGGAACTTGTCGAGTATCGGGCATTTACTCGAGAAAGAGCCGGAGAAGCGATATTGTTGTGCCTACTGCGGCTATACATGAATAGAATATGTTGGCCTTATCATCGAAAAGAGAGAGTAGTCAGATGATATACACCTTTGGATCGGATACGGTATGCCTTCTAAATGTCCGGAACGCGAATGCAACCTTATATACGAAATAACACTTTTGGAAGAAAACAAAAAAGAAGCCAGTTTTGAAGGTATTAAAAGAATACTAAGAGAAGGAACGGAAATCTAACATTTTAAATAAAAATGCAATAGAGGTTGCCAAAAATGGAAAAAACAATAGGTGATATACTTGTAGTGGGTGGTGGAGTAGCTGGCATTACAGCATCTTTGGAACTTGCTGAAAAGGGATTTAAAGTCTACCTAGTAGAGAAGGAGCCTTCAATTGGAGGCCGCATGGCTCAACTAGACAAAACTTTTCCAACACTTGATTGTTCTATCTGTATCCTTGGACCCAAAA
>JAUQZC010000062.1 GCA_030587435.1 Candidatus Baldrarchaeota archaeon
CTCTCTGCTACAATTGGAAGTCCTGAGGTTGTGGGTAGGTTTCTCGTTGGTAATGGAAGACATGTAGAGATAGTTAGGGTTCCAATTGTTAAAGAGTTTGAATTGAAAGTTTTATGTCCTTCTCCCCAAGCGGAAGACGTAAAGATAAGTAAAAAAATATTTAGTACTCCTGAAACTGCTGCAAGAATTCGAGTATTAGTTGAATTATTGAAAATGAGCCAATCTGTACTTACCTTTGTGAACACCCGTGAGATAGCTGAAATTCTAGCTTCAAGACTTCACCTATATGACCCTTCTCTTAGCGTTGATGTGCATCACGGATCGCTGGGCAGAGATATACGTATAGAAGTTGAAAGACTCTTTAAGGACGGAAAATTGAAGTGTATTATTTGTACATCATCTATGGAATTGGGTATTGACATAGGGACCGTTGATCTAGTTGTTCAGTATATGTCTCCAAGACAAGTTACTCGTTTGGTTCAGAGAGTTGGAAGGAGTGGCCATAGAGTTGGAAGGGTTTCAAGAGGTGTTATAATAGCTCTGGATGATATGGATGATATCTTAGAGTCTGCTGTTATAGCTTTTAAGACCGTAAGAGAAGAACTTGAACCCATAATTATACATGAAAAAGCTTTTGACGTTTTATGTCACCAAATTGCCGGAATAATTCTCGATAAGGGAAATATAACGGTGAATGATCTATTTAATATTGTTAAGTGTGCATTCCCCTATAGAGGTTTAAATAAAGAAGAGTTGCTAAAACTATTGGAATTAATGGATTATCTAGGGATAATAAGAGTTGTTGAAAATGTGGTTGTTAAAAAGACTAGGAAGACAAGGAAATACTATTATGAGAGTATTTCTACTATTCCAGATGTAAGGAAGTTTGAGGTTGTTGATTCCGCAACAAAGAAGAAAATTGGTACGTTAGATGAGAAATTTGTAATTAAACACGGCGATGTTAACACTACTTTTATAATGAAGGGATCTGCATGGAAAATTCTTCAAATAAATGAGGGAAAAGTTTTTGTATCCTGCGTGGATGACCCTAAAGGTGCTATCCCAAGTTGGGAGGGTGAACAGATACCAGTTTTATACTATGTAGCCTCTGAAGTAGGTAAAATAAGAGGAAAAATTGCTGAAGCGATGAAAAGCGGTAGGTCGCCTTTACCATTTTTGTTAAACGATCTATTTCTCGATATTGAAGCTGCTCAGAAGGTCGAGGAAACCTTAAAGAAACAACTTGACAGAGGGATCCCTGTTCCAACCGACCGATTGATGTTAATCGAAGTTTTAGATGATGTTTTGGTTATTCATGCCTGTTTTGGAAATTTAGTTAATGAAACTTTGGGCAGAGTACTTGCAGCCCTCTTAAGTGCTAGATTAGGGATTGATATTAGTTTAAATGTTGATCCTTATCGGATAATACTTAAAACATCAGCAAAAATATCTCCCAGGGATGTTTTAGACATTCTAGAAAGAGAAATAGATGTTAAAAACCTAGAGAGTTTGCTTAAAGTGGTTTTGCGTAATTCTAGTTTGTTAGCTTGGAGAATGTTCCATGTTGCAAGGAGATTTGGTGTTATAAGTAGAGATGTGGACTTTAACCTTCATTTAGCATGGAGGCTTCTTGATGCCTATCGAGACACTTTGATTTTTGAAGAAGCCGTACGGGAAACATTAATCACGGATTTTAACATCATACTCGCTAAGAAAGTATTAAATAATATAAGAAGAGGAAAAATAGCTCTTGTAGTCAAATCGTTAACTGATCCTTCTCCTATTGCTCTTAATGCATTAACTAGGTTTTATCCCTCTGATTATGTTCTTATGGGTAAACCAAAAATTGAATTAGCTAGAATAGTCAAGGAAAGACTTCTTAACGAAAGAGTAAGACTTGTCTGTATGAATTGCGCTTCTTGGGAAACTGTCAGAACTATTAAAACCCTGCCAGATAGAGTCGAATGCCCAAAATGCGGGTCAGTATTGATTGGCATCACATATCCTCATCAAACTAACATTACAAAAGTACTAAAGAAATATAAATTTGGCCAGAAATTAACAGCTGATGAAGAAAAAACTGTTAAAAAACTTTGGAAAACAGCTAATTTACTTGTTGCAAGTGGTAAGCAAGCTTTAATAGTTTTAGCAGCTAGAGGTGTAGGCCCAGAAGTCGCAGCAAAAATATTGAGTAAGAAATATGATGATGAAAACGATTTTTACATAGAGATTTTAAATGCTGAAAGAGAATATATACGAACTCGAGCCTTTTGGGATTAAACTTTGGTTAAATTACACAGATAAATAAAGGAATTTACTTTCGTTTTTATAAAGTTTAAACCAGTTTTATGAAGTATCACAGAATATTGTATTTTCACGTAGCTAAAAACCATTTTTGAGATAACTTCCTTGGCGACTTCCATATTTAATACTATAGAATACTTCATATTTTTCGAAGTTTGAAAACTTATATATTGAAGTAGAATTATAAAGGCTGAGAAATTAAGTTAAAATAATACTGTTGTTAAGGTTTTCTCTTGGAAGTGGAGATATGGTTGACTTAAGTTTTGAGGAAATTGTTGAGAAAGTTATAATCGAGAAAAAGATACCTAGATGGAAATTACTAGAATTAATTGAAAAGAAAAAGGAAGAATTAGGTGGATTAATTACAGATAAGAGTGCTGCTATGCTTGTTGCAAAGGAATTAGGTTTAAACTTCTTTGATAAGTTTGTATCGGAGGGAAAAATAGATATAAATAAATTAAAACCCGGTATGAGGAATGTTACTCTTATTGGAAGAGTTTTACATATTTTCCCGATAAGAGAATTCATGGTAGATAATAGAAAGAATGAAGTTGTGTCACTAATTCTTGGCGACGAGACCGGAGAAATACGAGTTGTATTCTGGAATAGCAGCCATATAAAATTGATAAAGGAAGGAGAAATAAAGAGAAATGATATATTACGTATAATTGGCGCAGATGTTCGTGAGGGTCGAGATGGAAATGCAGAGGTACACGTAGGAAGTAAAGGAAAGATCGTTGTAAACCCCGAAGATGTCGACTCTGAAAAAATTCCTAAAGTATCAGGGAAGCGTTTAAAAATAGAAGAATTGCGTGTAAATATGTATAATATAGTTTTACGTGGCATTATAAAGAAAAAGAGTAGCTTAACAAGTTTTGAAAAGGGTGAGAAACAAGGAAAACTTTTGACCGCGATTCTTGGCGACGAGACCGGAGAAATACGAGTTGTATTCTGGAATGAAAAGGCTGAAGAAGCCGAAAAACTAAATGAAGGGAATATTGTTGAATTGGAGGGGGTCTATACTAGATCTGGGAGAATGGAGAGTTTAGAGGTGCATGTTGACTCCGAAAGTATAATCAGAGTCCTTCAGCCTGAAGATGTGGATGAAAAATTGCTGGCATCTGCTTCTGCTCCGAAAATTCAGTTTACGTCGATTGAAGACTTAGCAGCTGGAGTTAAAACTCCATACGTAAATGTTAAGGGTATTGTCTCAAGGATTGAGTCTTTAAGAGAATTTGTTCGCGGAGATGGAAGTATAGGGAAGAGATTAGTTTTTATGCTTTCTGATGAAGATGGAAATGCAGTAAGGGTTGTGGCGTGGGATAATGAGGCCGAACGGCTTAGCAATATTTCGGAGGGAGATATTATTCAAATACTTCATGGATATGTTAGGAAAGGGATATCTGGAGATTTAGAGATACATATAAGCAAGCTATCAACTACAGAGATACTAGGGAAAAAATATTTAGCCCCCCCTGTTCAAATACAAGGACCTACCCATATAGCTGATTTCCGTAGAGTTAAGCTTAAAGATGTAAATGAAAATGAGAGGGTAGAGATTAGGGCTTCAGTAGTATATTTTTTTGATAGACCTTTGTTATACAACGCTTGTCCAGATTGTTTCAAAAAGGTTGAATTAAGAGATGATAAATGGTTTTGTTCAAATTGTGGCAGAGAAGTAAATAGTCCTGTGCAGAGATTAACATTAACTTGCGTTATTGACGATGGTTCTGATACCATTGTTGCTAAATGTTGGGACGATGTCGCGGTTAAACTTCTAGATCTTAAGATCCGATTAGATCAGATTACTCGTGATGAACTTCTGTCGAGACTCGATGAAATTACGGGGAAAGATTTCATTTTTCGCGGAACTATTACATATAACGAGGTTTCGGATAGATTGGAACTAAATGTGCTTGATGTGGAACAAGTTGATCCGATTATGGAGGCAGAGAAATTAATAAATAAAGTGAAGAAAATTCTCTAATTTTATTTCAGTATTTGCTAATTTACCAAGATTTTTTCAAGTTCTTCTAATATTTCATTTTCGCTCTTTTCTGTTTCTAATAGTTGGTACGTCGCAAATCCTGGTTTTTTGTCTTTTAGTTCTTTACAGAAAAGTTCTACAGCTCGTTTTTGAGGATGTGTTTTGGTGGTTATGTAAGCCCTAACTATGTTTGCAATTGTCGCTTCGTGAAAAATCAAAATTTTGCCGTCTTTTAGCTCAATCACACATCTATGATGTTTATGTCCCTTTGGAACGCCCATGAGAACTCTTTTTACATCTCTATTTCGGATTATAAAGATGTTCTCCACCCTATACCACCTGTTTCTCGGCTTCTTTCAATGTGGTAAATTTAAATTAGAAATATTTGAGAGTTACCTAGAATTAGTAAAGTGGTGAGAAAATATGGGAAGGAGAAGAAAAAGAAGAAAGGTTGTAAGAAGGGTTATAAGAAGGCTTCCAACAATATTTGAGTGCCCAAGTTGTGGAGCTCAAGCTGTTAGAATAGAAATGAAAAAAGAAGAAGGCATAGCTATTGTACAATGCGGTAATTGCGGGTTATCAGACACTATTAAGATAACCCCGCTTTCGGAACCAGTGGATGTTTACGGCGAGTTTATAGATAGATATTATGCCACCATAGAAAGTGAATAGTATTGTGAGATTACACCGATTCAGTTAGTTTAAAAGATGCAAAGATTTTAAGGCCTATTCTCCCGTGCACTTAAATGTTTAAATATAGAAGCATGGCTATTAATGCACCCAAAGCAGTTGATATGAAATTAACTGTGTTATTTTCTATAAGTTCATAACCCCTTATGTGTTTTGTTTTTTGTCCACAGTGAATACGTTTTTCGGTTATTTTTCCGCATACTTGACATCGATAAACCGCTTGAACTGTTGCTCCAAGGATACTATCGAATGTACAGCCTAGAAAACCGGCGACAACACTTATAAATAATATTTTACTCCCCCAGTTCACATCAAGAAAACCGGCGACTTGGAGAAGAAACGCTACTAGCCCAATTATGAGCGCTCCTGCAAATGTGGCAAATTCGCCTAAGGGAGTTATTCCACCTGAAGTTCCTGGTTCAACTTTTTTCTTAAGATTCACTATTAGTCGCGGATTCCCTGGACTTAAAAGACCTATTTCCGTAGCCAAAGTGTCAGCGGTAGCTGTACTTATTGCACCTAAAAAACCAGCAAAAAATACATCACCACCGAATTTTCCGTACCCTTCAAGAATCGCCAAAAGCATAGCTATGCCACCGTTAGCAAATACATTGTACCATGCGCGTGCACCACCCTTCTCCTCAGCTGCTCCTCTACTTCTTTTAAGCTCGTATTTATATTTTGTAAACTGTGCAGCTATTAGATGAAAAACTAATATTATTAGGAACCACTGCCAACCACCAAGTATCCAAACTGACAATCCAACGGCAAATCCGGCAATTAACCCAGTCTTATCAACAGCTTTCTTTTTTACAGAAAGTACGCCAAACAGACCGACGACAATGACTCCTGAAATTATTTGAAATAAATTAAGCAATATTTCCCACCACCAGCGTTTTACTACAACAACCTACTTCTCATACAAGATGCTCAAATATTTTATCGACAAATAATAGGTTCCTTTGATCCATGTTTGAGTATATCTCGCTTCACGACACTCATAAAAATATTACTATGAAGTTGACCACAATTATTCGGCAATTGACGAAAAATAGTACCTTTGCTTTCACAATAAAATAAGAGATTAACCAGTTTTCTTTGATCCCCATACCTTATAGGCCAGAAAAGATGCAATGCCAAAAATTAACATTACACTTCCTGTTATAGTAAAGTAGTTTGACACGTCGATTGGACTAGGAAGGGGAGTTAGCCATTTAATTATATTAAGCCACAGCACTTTATTGTCCTCTACATCTATCCACGATTTTTCAAGACCTTTTACATTTAGATCGCTGAACATTACGGTAGATCCGCAAAGGGCTACTTTAAATTTGCCATCAGCGTATATAGCTAGCCACGAAGGCTTTGTACCGTTTTGAAATGTGTAGTTGCCATTTAGCATTATTGCATAGGACGTGTTATCCCCCGTTGCGACAATACACTTGTTATCCTTGACAACTATACTGGAAGAAAATGTTAAAACCCTCTTAATATTATCAGATATGCTTGTTTCGTTACTAAACTCGGTTCTGTTTACGTATACAAAATATGGGTGTTGAACCACGCTATGATTATCATTAAATATAGCGTCACCAAGAGAATCATTACAAGAAAACCAAACCGAAGAAATATTTAATGCCGATAGTATTTTATTTAATTCCATTGGATTACCCATCTCACTGTATACAGATTCGTTAAGCTGAGGATCGCACATTAGAAACAAGCTTCCACCGCGTTCTGTAAAGTTTACTAATGAAGAAAGCTCACCTTCACTAAAAGATGCATTTTGACCGGGATTACCAATAATTACTATGTCAACTTCCTCAAGCGTTGAGTAATTAAGGGTGGCATTAGGAGGTAGTATATGTACAAAATATTTTGCATATCTACCCGGTTTATATTCTAATACGGATCCGTTAAGGGCATCAATAGCTTTTGTGAAATTCCCAAGAGTATACGTCAAGTTTTGGCCGTGAGATTCGTCAAAAAGAACTATAACTTCTTCTTCAAGTATTGCTGCACTTTTGGGCACAGATGCAAATACTACTGTTAGAAGTATTAAAGTTATTAGAATAACATAAGCACGACGCATATCCCTCACCACTAGGTTTTGTTCTTTATGATTTTACTTTTAGCTTGATTTTTACTTTTAGCTTGATCTTGGATAAAGCTTACTTTAATGTATTGATTTCATTATTTTAGAGACCACCATCACTGTTTGTGAAACCATTCTTGCGGGCCCGTATTCCCGAACTTTTTGACACTTATTTGACGTTCGTGACATTAGTTTATTTTATCTTTATTCAGAATTTAAAACAGTTTCGATAAGCATTTATGTTTTTAGATTATTCCTTTTAATGAAGAAGATTATATATTATGTCGGCTGGGATTTTCAATGCTGGAAGAGGTAGACTACATAGATCCCCTTGCACGATTGTCAAAAATCAGGAACATGAAGCGCGGCTTAATTGTACGAACTGTTATCTTAAAGTGTCTTAGAGAGGCAGAAGGTTCTGGAAGAACTATAAAAGAAATAAGTGATAAAACTAATCTCAGCTACGGGGTTATTTTACATCATTTAAGAAAGTTGGAGCAGGAAAAGATTGTGTCAAGGAAGGGAAAGAAACCTTACAAATGGTTATTGACGGGTCTTGGCCAACGGCTAATAGATAAATACCTAGAAGTCAGGTTTCCAGCAACACCTTGAGGAGATTTACATCCGTAATCATTCCAACCAGGTCTCCCTTAGCATTAACCACTGGGAATTGGTCGATATCGTATTTTCTCATCATTTTTGCACATTCACTTACCGATATTTGTTCAGCTACTTTGATAACGTTGGTTACCATAACTTCGCTAACTGGTTTTTTTGGTAATTTTAGTTTCTTTTTTGCTATATAGATGTATGTAGACGCGTCCCATGACCATTTGGTTCCTTCACTAGCTGCAGATACTTCGGAAACTTTACTTTCATCAACAACCTCGCTAAGAGAGATGAAGTCAGTATCAGTAATTATTCCTACGAGCTGACCCTCATTACCTAGAACTGGTAATGCTTGAACATCAGCAAGCCGCATAACTATATATGCAACAGGTAAAGGAGTGCCTTCCCATACGGCAGTTATTTTCTTCTGCACATATGGTTTAATCGGTTTATCGATATTCATACGGGAAATTGCTTTCCAAACGATGTCTGCAACTGTTACAATACCAACAAGTTCGCCATTTTCAACGACGGGTAGCCTACGGATGTTTTTCTCGAGTAGTATCTTCGCAACATCTTTAATATCCGTATCTGGAGTAGTTACTATGGGGTCTCGTGTCATAAGCATGGCTATTTGCTCTTCATCAGGTTTTTGCATTAAATCAGTACGAGTAACTATTCCAACAACTTCCTTTGTTCCTTTCTTCATCACAGGTAGTCCCATTACTCCGTGTTTATTCATTAATTCCAATAGATGTTCCCTGTTCCCTGGAACCTCAACATACACTACGTTTCTAGTCATGATATTACTGACTTTCATAGCTCCGCCTCCTCAAATGGTGTTTAAGAACACCAATTATGATGTGTAAAACTCTCATTAAAACTCCACAAAAATAAGTGAACTAACACTTATAAAACTTTAACTCTTGACAAACATATTGTATGCAGCAAGTCTCTTGACACTTCATAACTAATGAGTTTAAAAAGCTGATTTCCACTAAATTCACAAGTTACTACTCAGTCGAACATCGACACGGTTTTTCTCCACATTTAGGGCAAACTCCATGATATTTGCTTACCGCAGATTCTTCTAAGTCTATGTTCAAAATATTGCATAGACTGGCAAGCCAAGCAAAAACATCCCCGACTTCTTCCTTTAACCCTTCTCTGTCATTATCTAGCAGTGCTCTACCTAATTCTCCTATTTCTTGAACCAACCAAGTAAATGTTTTAAATATTCCACGTTTAGAATCTCTATGATAGTATAATTCTTTCATTAAGTTTTGAAATTCCCTAATATGCACTAGACATCCTCCAAATATTTTATTCATTTTTATTGAATATCTCAGCGTTACTATTTAACAAAACCTACTCATGATATTTGATGTTTATCACAAAAAATATTGTAGGAAATTTTGGTTTATTTCTTAAGGTTAAAGTACTCTCTAATGTTAATGTACTCATAGGCATCAGTCAGGTTATCGAAGCAATAATGAACCTTTTGGAAGTCTTTTCTGAAGTCGGCAACATCTTTAGCAACCTTTTTCGGATCTTCTTGATCCAAAACAACTCTTTTAATTAATTCAGCTACCTCAACCATATCAGATTCTCTCATCCCTAGTCTAGTTATCTCACTAACGCCTAAACGTATACCTCCGGGTCTCCTATAATCTCTTCCAACTCTTTTGTCCCACGGAAGCAGATTCCGATTAACAATGATATTAGCTTCCTCTAATTTTTTCTCAACCGTCATACCATCCTTCAATGGCGTTTCACTAATATCTACTAGAATCGTGTGCGACTCGGTAAACCCTTTGTGTTCGGCGAGAACCTTGAATCCCCTCTCATATAAGGCCTGACCTAGTGCCTTCGCGTTTCTGATAATCTGCTCTGCATATTCCCTACCGAAAGCAAGCATCTCTGCAAAAGCTACTGCTCTTGGTAGCAGCAGCCTTAGCTGCTGCTATTCCCAGCAACCAGATGCAAATGGTGATTGCTCATCGTAGATGGGAAAGCTGCCATTTTTAGAACCTCCGCATACTTGTTATGCGAAAAGACCGCTCCTCCTTGTGGTCCCGGTAATGTTTTGTGAGTGCTGATTGTAAATACATCTGCACCTTCTCTTAAGGGGTCTTGGAATTTCCCGCCAGCAATTAGACCTGCGACATGTGCACCATCAAAGTGTATATACGCGTCAATCTCGTCTGCAATTTCTCTGATCTCCTTTACTGGTTCTGGGAAGAGAAATACACTAGCTCCCATTATGAAAAGTTTTATTCGCTTTCCTTGTTTCTCAAGTCTTTTAACCCTTTTAGCCGTTCCATCAACATCAATATTCATTTCTTTTTCGTCGAAATCAAAATAATGTACTTTCAGTCCTCTAACTTTCCCGGCTGTGCCCCAAAGCTTTTTCTTCGCATAACTTATGTGACCACCCGATGGGATAGATATACTCATGATGTGGTCTCCAGGTTCGGTAAAAGCCGTATATACTATTAAGTTTGCAATTACACCGCTAATGGCGCGAACGTCGGCGAACTCTGCATTAAATAGTTTTTTAGCTAATTGAATGGCAATTTCTTCTACTTGATCTATATAGACACAACCTGCGTATACACGTTCACCTGGCCAACCTTACCGGTCCCCTATAGGTCAGGGACTTTCGGCGTATCTATTTCCGAAATCGCTACATAGACACTCTCTGACTGCCGGGCTTGGGATGTTTTTCCGACCCAGCAGTTATGCTGGGTTTTCGGAAGCAATTAACGGAATTGCGCTGCGAAACCATTCATGGTGCTTCTTTAACAACTTAAATATTTTATCGTAGTATTCTCTTGCTTCTGTTTCTTTCATGACTCCTATCCCTCCTATTTCAGGTATATTAAATTTATCTTTTGAACTTATCAATATGTCTATTAGCTATTTACAGTTACTTTAATAATTCTACACCAATAATTCTAACTCTTTTCTGAGGTCAAGTACAATCTTGTGAAGAGATAATTGTAGACTCGGAGTCGCATGTCAACTGTTAAAATTCTTAGATGTGAAGTTCTTAACAAAATGATGCCCGATTAGGGTTTCATTGTCTAAGAATGATTATACCGTATTATCTATTATTTGTGAATACTTATTTTACGCCTATGGAAATTGTCGCATTTTGCTAGGAAAAGTTAATATTTTGTTCTTTAAACTAATTTTTTAGATAACTCGGAGGGTGTTACTTGCCTCGTAAATCTAAAAAAAAGAAAAAGGAAGGACCGATGCCTGTAACTGGTGCTGGATTAATTAGATTCTTTCAGGACGAGACTAGAGGGATAAAAGTTGGACCAGTGGCTGTCGTTTTACTCTCGCTTTTCCTGATTATTCTAGTGGGGATTGCTTGGCTCAGATCCTATGGATTAATACCATTCCCGTAGGTATCATTGTCGCTGTTGCGTTTTAACGAAACGGAAGGTATTATTAATAAACCAGTTTTCATTTTCTTAATTTCTTTTTGTGAAAGTTTTTCCATTACTACTTTGTCTTTTTGTGAGTGAACTATTGCGCTGTTCCCAAGTGGATCTTCAATTATAATTGTGATTTTTTCTTTTCCGCTTTTCACTTCTTCAATTGTACTTAGAATTTTATCACATCTTTTTTGTTTTCTCTTGTTTTTTGTCCATCGCTTAGCCATTTCAACGATGTCTTTCACTCTTTCTAGTATTCCTTCAACATTTGTTATAAATGCCGTTGAACTCGATCCTGGCTCCACTTTAATGCCTAACTCAGGTATCCTTATGGTTGCTGTTGAAGACCTAATCACCTTTGCATAGAGGTCTTGAGATGTTTCCACTTTAAGAGAATACCGCGAGGGGATCCTTTCTGCTGTGCAAATTATATCACTGTGTTTGAAACCGCATTTTTCACATTGGAGAATTAATAGTAAAACTTCTCCGAAGTGAGGAATAACAACTGTTGTCATTTTTTCCATTAACGTTTCATTGCCGCAGATTGGACATTTAGAAACAGTAACTTTAAGTGTGTTTTTCTTCATCTACTTTACACACCCATCCAAATTCTAATTTCTATTGAGCACTTGGAGGCTGACAGTTTTGAGTAGGATAGAGAGAGCTGTAAGAATTTACAGTAAACTTTTCGCCCTGCCAAGTACAAAGATACTTCTGATTGTCAGTTTACTGTTAAGCCTTTTTATGGCGTTTCTATCCAACATTTCGTTCTACCTTAGAACCTTAGATTTAATAATATTTCCCTATATTATTTGCGAAGGTGTTGTTGGAATCTGGGGTTCTCTAATTGTTTCAGCCATCCTGAGTTTAATGATGATTAAGGGGAAAACTAAAGTTCTAAATTTCAGAAGACTTATAGCGCTGAACACTTTTTCTGTTATTCTTCTATATGCAGTATATGGTTTACCAGCCTTAGTATCAATCGGTAATTATGAAGTTGTCGTGTTTTCACTTATAATTGGTATAGCTATAATGACGTCATTCAGAATTATCGCTTGTTATTCTATTTCGCAAGTATCTGTACTAGAGGTAATTACCATATCTACGATTCAGCCTTTTCTCCTAATACTTTTAAGAGAAGTGATATTAAACTTTCTTTTTCCTAGAGAGATTCCAATACCCTCAGTAAAACAGTATGTTATTCCTTTGATTTTGATTTTGTTAATCTTTCTATTTTCTACATCAATATACCTTAAAACCGTGAATAGCAGTATAAAATCATCTCTGGGCGTTGGCGGCTTAGATCTTTTTAAAGCCTTTATTGCTGAATGGACAGAGCAGGAAGACACGCCCCTAGAGACGCTTCTAACTAGAATTGGTGAGGAAAGAACTTTGCCCGTGGCAGTTATATGCTTCAAAAATATAAAGGGACACATAAAAGCTATTTTGGTAATTCCAACCATCCATCCGGGTCCCTTTAAAACCATTGGGAGCAGTTTGTTACCTCATTTTCTAGCTAAAGAGCTAAAGCAGAAAACAGGGGCGGAAGTTATAGTACTCCATGGACCATGTGATCACTCTCTTAATTTAACATCAAAGAATCAACTCCAATACGTACTAAATGAAATTATCAGAAACATAAACAATATCAGCTATGTTGATGGAGCTACCTCAATAACTTACGCTAAAGAGGGTGCCATGACGGTAAAAACTCAGACTCTCGGCGATCTTACATTGATTATTGCAACCCGCTCACCTTTACCGATGGATGACATCTCTCTTGGTGTGGGACTCTTGACCACCAAAATAATTGAAAAGGAAGGGAGCAAGAAGGCATTTTTTGTTGATGCCCACAATTGTATAGGTGAAACATTTGAAGATGTATTAATAGGTTCTGAAACTGCTAAGGAACTTATTTTGGCAGCGCAAAAAAGTTTTAAACAATTATTGAATATGCCCATAAGGCCGCTTAAAATAGGAGTTGCCAAAGGTAGAGATATTAATATCCCGTTGGAGAAGGGCTTGGGAAGTGACGGTGTTTCCGTTTTGCTTATGGAAATTGGCAGCGAATACTATGCATATGTTGTTTTTGATAGTAATAATTTGGATTTTGGCCTTAGAGAACAAATAATTGATCGACTGAGGAAAGAGCTTGGAATAAAAGATGCTGAGGTCATGACTACGGATACTCATGAAGTAAATGCGGTATCTCCAAGTAAAGGCGGATATGTTCCCCTTGGAAGAGGAATTAATCATGAGGAATTAATTTCATATGTGGTTGATCTAACTAAACAAGCAGAAAAAAACATGGAACCAGTAAAAGTGGGGTCTAAAATAGTAGAGATACCTAAATTAAAAGTTATGGGAGAACAACAAGTATCTATATTAACATCCGCTGTTCTGATCGGATATTCAATTGCAAAAAATACCGCAATTGCCACGTTTATTCCAACACTCGTTGCCTCTATACTATTCTTACTACTTTTTATTTAAAACACCAGATATTCATGTTTTTCACGACTTCTCAAATAGAGGTAGTATTTGTAGGAAGCGTAAAGCGCATCAACCGCTCTTTCAGGCGTTGGATAGCAAGGTATCCCCAGTTCCTCAACTTTTTGTATATCACCAATTACATATTCTCCCAATGGAACACAAAAAACTAAGGGCTTAGTATTCTGATCTTGCAATACTTCAGCAACTGCTTTACCCACTTCAACTACTTTAAGTGCTGGCACAATGAGAGAAATCCCATTGATTTGTTCTGCTTTCATAAAGATTCTAGTGCTTTCAACGTACTGTTCTGTTGTAACTAGAAAGCTTAAATCAAGTGGATTAAAGCTGCTTGTCCATGGAAAAGCTATTCCTTTGAGCTTCTTCAGCACAGTGCTTGAAAGTTCAGCTATTTCCAATCCAAGTGAAACAGCTCTGTCAACAGATAATACTCCCATAGATCCAGCATAGGTTACAACAGCGATTTTATTTCCTTTCATTAAGGGTTGCAAGGCAAAGAATCTAACAAAATCGAATAATTGCTCAAGATTTTCAGCCTTTATCGCTCCACATTGTTTAAAGGCAGCATCATAAATCTCTGCATTTCCAGCTAGACTTGCGGTATGAGAACTAACAGCTTTTTTTCCTTCCTCGGTTCTCCCACCCTTCAGTATTATAACAGGTTTCTTTAAAACAGTTTTTTTAAGCGCTGATAAAAACTTTCTACCATCACTTACACCCTCAAGATACATGCCCACAACTTTTGTCTCTGGGTCTTCTGCAAGATATTCTAACATATCTGCCTCATCTACATCGGCCTTATTTCCAATGGTGATAACCTTACTAATTCCCCATCTGGGACCGTATATTTCAAGCATACCAGCTGCAAAGATACCAGCCTGTGTTATGAAACTTATACCTCCCTTCCTAAGATTTTTCACCTTAGCAAAAGTTGTTATAAGATTTTTATGGGTGTTAACTATTCCCGCACAGTTTGGACCAACAATTCTGACCCGTTCTTTCTTAGCAATACTACGTATTTTCTCTTGAAGCATCGATCCCTCTCCACCTATCTCAGCAAATCCACCGGACTCAATAATAACTGCTCTAACGCCCTTACTAACACAATCCATTAAAACTTCAGGAATAATTTTTGCCGGAACAATGAGTACAGCAAGATCGATTTCATCTGGAACATCTAAGATAGATTTATAGCATCTGAGTCCAAGTATTTCATCCGCTTTCGGATTAATAGGATAAACTTTACCTCGAAACTTGCCTTCAATAAGGTTTAATAAAACGTTGTAACCAAGTTTGCTTGGTGTTGCGGATGCGCCAATTACTGCAACAGATTTTGGCTCAAAAAAGTATTTAAGTCCATCACGTGATGATATTTCTTCATAGCCTATAGTTTTTGATTCGTGCTCACTTTTGGCAGATGGCACGTCGACCACGTGATTCCCTCCTAAATTTAACAATCAAAAAACTGTAAGGGAAATATAAACTTTTCATAGTCGACTGTTTACATTAAAATCTAATTTTAATTAACCTAAATACAACAAACGAGGGTCTGTTCTATATATTTGTAAAGTTTACTTTTGAAATAGTAAAAGTTTAAGAAGTTGAATTTAAAAAGAAGTAAAAGAAAATTGTTCTATTAATACCTCAAAAAGCTAAGTAAAACACGGGGAATGAGCTGGTAATGTTTATGTTCTTTTAAGCATAAACACGTAATGAATATAAACAAATATAAATAGTCTTTACACATTACACATAGGGAAAATTATGCGGCTATAATGTTTTAAAGAGGGAAGAGAAATGGTGGAAAAAAATAAGATAATAGAAATACGGGTCCATGGTCGAGGCGGGCAGGGCGCAGTAATTTTCTCAGAATTGGTTGCGAAAGCTGCTTATTTAGATGGATACATGGCCCAATCGTTTCCATTTTTTGGCGCAGAAAAGGCGACTCTCTAGAAGGGAGCCGCCTCTGCATAGACGTGGAGCCCCCGTAATGGCATTTACGCGAATTAGTAATAAGGAAATTTTATTGAGAAGCCAAATATACTCTCCTGATGCTGTTGTCGTTCTAGATCCAGTTCTTTTAGAACTGGTGAACGTAACAGATGGACTAAAAAATGGTGGCTGGCTAATCGCAAACACCACCAAAAAACCCGAAGAGCTAAGCGCCCTAGGAAGTTTTAAAATCGCCACTGTTGACGCAACGGGTATTGCATTGGAACTAAATTTAAAAGTTGCTGGTTTTGCTGTAGTTAATACGCCAATGTTAGGGGCATTTGCTAAAGCAACAAACTTAATATCATTAGAATCTGTTAAAAAAGCGATTTTAGACGAATGGACAGGGGAAATAGCTGAATTAAACGCAAAAGCAGC
Organism: Candidatus Baldrarchaeota archaeon; assembly: GCA_030587435.1. The sequence goes on from JAUQZC010000062.1 coordinate 16,013, forward strand.
TGAAATAGCATATGAACGAACATTGATAAAAGACTAGCCATCTTTTCTTTATTTTGTTATGGGAATTGAGGTGGTTATTATTTGAGAGTATTTTGTGTTATTCCTGCCTTTAACGAAGAAAAGTACATTTATGATGTTGCCAAGATTGCTAAAGAATTTGTGGACGTTGTTGTAGTAGTAGATGATGGTAGCATAGATAAAACTTTCAGTAGAGCTATAGATAGTGGTGCAGTTGTGCTTAGACATGAGGAAAACATGGGCAAGGGAGCTGCCTTAAGAACCGGATTTAAATATGCGTTAGAACATGGTGCCGACATCGTTGTGACTCTGGATGGAGACATGCAACATGACCCTCTGGAGATTCCTAAATTTCTTGAAAAGATTAGGGAAGAGGGTGTAGATATTGTCGTAGGTTCTCGTTTCCTAGAGAAGGTGAAAGGCATGCCTATACAAAGAAGGTTAAGCAATTTTATCACTACTAAAGTCTTGAATAAGGTTTTTAAAGTTCCTGTGACAGATTCTCAAAGCGGTTTTAGAGCCTTTAAAAGAAAAGTGTTAGAAAAAATTACCTTTAAGGATAACAGATATGGAGCAGAGACGGAGATTCTCATAGAAGCTAAACGAAAGGGATTTAACATTGTAGAGGTCCCTATTTCGGTGAAATACGAGAACCAAAAATCCAAGATACGCCCTATAAGAGAAACTTTTAGTTGGATTTGGTTAATTATTAAAAAATATTTTGGATAGTATAGATCTACTCCGTTTCCATCATCTTCTCTATGTTTTTCCAGTTTTCATCTACCCATCTTTGTATTTCTCTAATATCTTCATCCGACAGGCCTCTGAACCTCCCTTGAAGTTTCAAATATTCTTCAACAGGCTTCCTCTTGCTTGGATCTAATAGTCTTTTGCTTGGACCCGAAAGTTTAAATTTTCCATGGTCAATTTCATATAATATCCATAGACCTGTCTCCACTGCAAGCTTAGATATTTTTACTGTTAGCTTTGAATCATATCGCCAACCAGATGGACATGGTGACAAAATGTGTATGTATCTTGTTCCTTCTCCCCTTAGTTCTTTAGCTCTTTTCACTTTTTCATACAGGTCTTTAGGGTATCCTGAGGTAGCTGTCGCCACATAAGGTATTTTATGGGCCGCCATGATCATTGGCATATCCTTTTTGTGCTCTTTTTTGCCTAATACTGGTGTTGTTGTTGTTAATGCTCCATAGGGTGTCGCGCCACTTCGTTGAATTCCAGTATTCATATACGCTTCATTATCGTAGCAAATGTATATAAAATCTGTTTTTCTTTCTGCTGCTCCTGAGAGAGCTTGTATTCCTATGTCTGCTGTTCCTCCATCTCCAGCCCAACCTACAACAGTGATATCATCTTTTCCCTTCGCTTTTAGCGCTGCTACTACACCTGAAGCTGCTGCGCCTGTTGCTTCAAAAGCCATGTTCAACACTGGTACACCTATGCCCGACCTCGGGTACAATCCTTGAATTACCGCGGTACAACATGCTGGTATTACTAGTACTGTTCTTTTCCCTAAGGCTTTTAGAACATGTCTTAGTGCTAGTGCTGCACCACATCCTGGACATGAAGCATTTCCTGACATTATGTATTCTTCTTCAGGTAAACCTAATATTGCCATATTTATCACCTCAATAATCCATACCATTCAGCCTCTTTTTTCAATTCCCCAGTTTCTATGATGTCAAATGCAGCTTCTATCATCTTTCTTTGACCTTCTGGTTTTACATCTCGCCCTCCAATGCCCATTATGAAATTTAACACTAATGGTCTCTTTTCAAGTGAATATAGTGCTGATTCTATCTCTGTTGCGCTTATTCCCTTATAACCGTAGCTGATGTTTCTATCTGCAACCACTAATGCCTTTAGTCCTTTTGCAACTTCTCTAATTTCCTCGTCTGGGAATGGTCTGAACACTCTTAGCTTTATAGCACCCACACGGTATCCTTCTTCACGCATTAAATCAACGACATATTTTGCCTGGGCTGCCAGCGCACCCATAGAGATTATTGCCACGTCAGCATCACCAACTTTATATTTCTCAATTAAATCTCCGTGATTCCTGCCGAACTTCTTTTCAAATTCTTTAGCAACCTCTTTAATCTTTCTTTTCGCATTAAGAAGACCTTGATGCATTAGATAACGGAACTCCATATACCCTACAGGAGATTCTCCTCTTGGCTCCGGCCATACAATGTTTCCATGTGTAACCGGATGATCAACGTCCGTAATGTCAAAGGGTGGCTCATATGGCGGCAAAAAGTTTTCAACTTCTTCCTCGCTCAAAATTTCCAATGGCTGCGACGTGTGGCTTAAAATGAAAGCATCACTACAAATCATCGCCGGCATTTTTACCTCAGGATCCTCAGCAACTCTATAAGCTTGAATAATAGTATCAAATACCTCTTGATTACTTTCTACGTAAAATTGCATCCATCCCGTGTCACGCTGCGACAAGCTATCAACGTGATCAGACCAAATGTTCCATGGCGGTCCCATTGCTCTATTTACCACGGCCATAACCACAGGTGCTCTAGTTGCCGCCGCCCAATGAAGCATTTCGTGCATTAGAGCCAATCCGTGAGCTGAAGTGGCAGTAAAGGTTCGTGCTCCAGCAACAGATGCTCCTATACAAGCAGCCATTGCACTATGTTCACTTTCAACCCGGATATACTCAGCCTTCATTTCCCCCTTTTCAATGAACTCAGAAATTTTTTCTATTATTGACGTTTGAGGCGTTATAGGATATGCTGCCACAACATCAACTTTCGCCGCCTTTGCAGCATAAGCTGCTGAATAATTACCGGTTGTAATTATTACCTTACCCATATCCTCACCCCTCTTGTTAAAATTCTCTAACCATCTCTATGGCCTTTGCAGGACACTCTTCAGCACAAATACCGCATCCTTTGCAGTAAACATAGTCTATTTTCGGCCCTTCTTCTTTTGTAAATATTACAGTTGCCTCTGGACAATACAACCAGCAGAGCCCACATTTCGTGCATTTATTAAGGTCGATTACTGGTTTTAATGTCCTCCAAAACCCTGTTTTACCCATTGCGCCCTTTGCTGGCTTCGATAATGGGGTAGGCGGTATTTTTTCCAGAAGACTTGAACTGGATTGCATTTACTTCACTTCCAAAAAGTTTAGGTGACCTTTCCAATTGACACAATACAAATTTATCTTTAAAACCTTACTATTTTTCTCCTTGGAATGTAACTTCTTGGATGTCTTTCCTGAAAAACGGACGTGATTTAGGAACAAGAAAGTGTCTAAAATTTTAGAACCATGCTAAGATTGCCATAATATTCTCATGCCCAATTTTATTTCTCGATTTAATATTAACATACCTTAATCATAAATTTTTTAAGTAATAATGTAATTAACCTTTTAAGCTACCGGTCGGTCGACCGGATTCCAGAGAACATTGAAAGAGGTGTTCTGTGTGTCTGAAGAAAACGTCGTGTTTATAGGAAACAAACCTGTAATGAACTACGTACTTGCTGCCGTAACTCAATTAAATAGCGGAGCAGATGAAGTTGTTCTTAAAGCTAGAGGAAGAGCAATCAGTAGAGCGGTTGACGTGGCAGAAATCTTAAGAAACAGATTCATGACCGGACTAGAGGTAAAAGATATAAAAATAGGTACTGAAACGATCGAAACATCTGAAGGAAATACAGCAAACGTATCAGCAATAGAAATAGTACTAACAAAAAAGAAATAAACATTTTCTCTTTTCTTTTATTAGCATTATAACTCTAAAAGTAATTTAACCTTTTTTTAACTCTCACACTCCCATATTCAAAGTTTAAAATAATGAAGTATGATTAAAGTTACGGTTTACATATATAGGCCCTGTGTATATTTGGCGTCGTTTTCCTTCAAACTTGTTAAAAAACATAAATATTTTGTACATATAAGTAAACAATCAAATCATATGACTTTTCGAAAGTTTGATAAGAAAAACATAGAAAGTAATTTTGTTCTAATTTCTTTGAAGGGTGAGAAAATGTTCGAAAAGAAAGTTCCTAAAATAGTAGTTACACCGCCAGGTCCAAAGGCAAAGGAGTTATTGGCAAGAGATGAAAGATATATATCACCCTCCTATGTTCGATGGTATCCACTTGTAGTCGAAGAGGGGAAAGGCTGCATAGTAAGAGATGTAGATGGAAATGAGTACATCGATTTCAATAGCGGATTAGCCGTTATGAACGTAGGCCACTGCCACCCAAAAGTTTTAGAAGCCATCAGAAAACAGTCAGAAAAATTATTACATTATAGTAACACTGACTTCTACTATCGACCTGTCATCGATTTAGCTGAAAAACTTACAGAGATCACTCCGGGAACCTTTGAAAAGAAAATATACTTTGGTAATAGTGGAGCAGAAAGTATAGAAGCTGCAATTAAGATGGTAAGATGGCACACAAGAAGGCCGAGAATATTAGCTTTTATAGGGGCATTCCATGGGCGAACTTATGGTGCCATGAGTTTAACATCAAGTAAACCCGTACAAAGAAAATACTTCTTCCCATTGGTACCAGGAGTAACACATGTACCATACCCTTATTGCTATAGATGTCCATTTAAACTAGAGTTCCCAGATTGCGATTATTGGTGCATTGATTTCATAGACGAATGGGTCTTCCACAAATATATTCCACCAGAGGAAGTAGGCGCAATTATAATCGAACCTATACAGGGTGAAGGTGGATACATCGTGCCTCCACCAGAATACCACCAAAAATTAAAGAAACTAGCAGAAAAATACGGTATTCTCTACGTTGACGATGAGGTTCAAGCCGGTATGGGAAGAACTGGAAGATGGTTTGCAATAGAACACTGGAACATCGAACCCGATGTAATATGTATTGCAAAAGGAATTGCATCA
>JAUQZC010000182.1 GCA_030587435.1 Candidatus Baldrarchaeota archaeon
ATCTGTTCTAAATGGAAGATACCTCTTCCTAACAGTTCTATAAATAGTTTCAAGAATATCAATCAATTCTCCAAATTCAGAGGGGTACATTAAAACCCGTTCATCCCCTATTTGAATATAAAATAACAGGTTTTTCTTATCAAAAGCGATAATCATACTGTTAAAGTTCTTTGTTAACACAGTTTTTATAATCATAACATGTTCCGAATCTTTATTCTCTCTTTCTACATGCAATATGTGATTCAATCGTTTACCTCCTGCCATAGTTTACGGTTATGCGTCATCATGTAACAGGAAGGTGTTACATATAAAGATATCTTTTGATACCAAAAGATATCAAAAGTAATTACATGCTTTATAAAGCAGTAGAAAGCATTTTAAAGGAGGTTGAGCTGGGTGAAGGAAGTGCCAAAGATTATGCTATCAATACCAAAAGCCATCTATGAGTGGTTAGAAGAAGAAAGGAAGAAAAGAGGTTTAGACACGATACAACAAGTAATACGAATAATATTATCGGAAAGCTATAAAAAGTGGAAAGAATCAAGTGAAAAAAGCTTGTAGGCAATAGAAAGGGAAGTAGCAATATCGCAATAATTAAAGAGACGTGTAAGTGAGTAAGTTTGTTTATTATGTTTCAACACGTAGAAACGCAGTTAAAATAATTACGATCTCCGTGCACGAGTTTTCTCCGCTTCTTAAATAGGCTCTAATGTATAAGATACCTCGTTGACTTATTTTATAATTAATTTGCTACTATATTTCTCGTGAAAACACTACAAGCAGCAAACAAAGACTTAAATAATTTTGCAACGAGTTTAAAGAAGAAGGTGTCTTTAAATGCTTGATAAGGACGAATACACTAGGTGGATTAGATCATCTAAAGGGTTGTAAACAGTTTTCGATTTTAGCAAGGTTTGGTAGCATTTAGTAATGGTTAAATATAAGAGGTAAGACTTATATAGTGTATTACCCTAAATGTTGAATTATGGAAATAACGTTATCGGTAGCTTTTAGCTACGATATAACGCCGCAAATTGAGAAAATGTTGAAGGACTTTAGAGATATGGTTAATTTCTGCATTGAGAAGTCTCTGCAGCTAAATATAACATCTTATGCCAAGTTAAGGAAAAATGTGTATGAGGAATGGAAGCAGAAATGGGATTACTCAACTCACTTTTGCCATTCAGCTTGTAGAGTAGCTACATCAATGCTAAAAAGCTGGAGAAGACTAAAGAGAAAGGGGAAAATTAAAGGAGGTAAACCAGTAGCAAGAAAACTATTTATACAACTCGACCCTCAACTTGTGAAATTTGACGGAAAGATGCTTAGAATATCTGTTAAACCAAGACGGTTTCTTTATATTCCCTTAAAATATGGGGAATATCAACAAAAATACATAGATGCTTGGAAAAGAGGAGAATTAAGAATAGGAGAGGTTACAATTAACACGAAAAAAGTTTTAATTCCATTTAGGAAAGATGTCGATTTAACTAATCCAAAAGATTGGATTGCAATAGATATTAACGAGAGCAACGTAACTTGTGTAAGTTCAAATCCTCACGTTTTGAGAATTGAACACGGATTGAGAACAATACACACAACGTACTTTGAAATTAGAAGAAGAATTCAAAAACTGTCAAAGTATAAACCGATAACATCTAAAAGACTTATAGAAAAATATTCTGGAAGAGAGAAAAAGAAAACCCACGATTTATGTCATAAAATCGCTAAAATAATCGTGGATTTCGCCAAAAAACACAATCTAGGAATAATCATGGAAAATCTGAAAAACATAAGGAAAAAAATTAAATATGGGAGAAATTTAAATAGGAGACTTCACTCTTGGAATTTCAGAAAGCTACAGTTTTTCATCGAATACAAAGCTAAGTTAAACGGCATCCCTGTCGTATATATCAACCCGAAGGGGACGAGTTCCCTCTGTCCGAGATGTGGTGGAAAAATAGCACCGAATGGGCAGAGGGTTTTGAAATGTAGAAAATGCGGCTACGAGAATGATAGAGATATTGTTGCCTGCTTGAACATGCTCAGAATGAGGGGAGTTCCCGTTCCCCCTGAATGCCTCTCGATGAAGCTTCGCAAAGAGAGGAACTCCTCAAGGCAGTTAAATGTTACTGCTTATCCCTTAAACCACCTTGAGGAGAGAACGGACGCTGAGATCGGCGAAGGGAGACCTCGATAGGGGCGATTATAACTGGGCGTGCTTTAAGGCTCAGCAGGCTGCTGAGTTTGCTGTCAAAGCCCTACTTCATGGATTAGGCTTACATGCATATGGGCATAGTGTGTCAAGGCTTCTCACAAAGCTTCCAAAAGATCTAGTGGTTCGAGAAAACCTTATTCAAGCAGCTAAGACGCTGGATAAATATTATGTCCCGACAAGGTATCCCAACGCTTGGGCTGAAGGCATTCCAGAGGAATATTACACCAGGGAGGATGCTGAGAAATCTATTAAATATGCGGAAGAAATTATTGGCTGGGTGGAGGAGTCATGGAGGTTATTGAAAGGAGAAAAAAGCTGAGAGAACATGTAATTAAGGAAGCATCCAACTGGGCATCGAAACTACCATTTAAGGTTACAGCTATTCTCGTAGGCTCCTATGCTAGGGGCGACTTTAATTTATGGAGTGATGTTGACGTTTTACTTGTATCTGAAAGTTTCACAGGTGGACCTGTAGAGAGACTTAAGTTATTAGATGTTCCTTCGGGGTTTCAGATTATTCCTCTGACTTTAAAAGAGTTTAAAAGACTTTTAACAAAAGGAGATCACTTAGCTATAGAAGCTATTAAATCTGGAGTGGTGTTAAGAGACGATTTAAAATTAATTCAACAAATTCAACGAGTTAAGACAAATTAATAATTATTGTAAAAATATAATTGAAGAAGTTGATCGCCAAAAGCTTAAGCAGAAACGTTAACAATTAATTTTCTAGGTTAAAGCTTCCTCTAAACATCAGCAGTGTCGGAAATTATAAAAGACTAAATGCGCGGTGGCTATGAATCCACTTTTAATGGAAGATATTTCTCTCTAACAGTCTTACAAATAGTTTTAAAAGTGTCAATAAGTTCTTCAAACTCGGAAGGAAGCATTAAAACCCGTTCATCCCCTATTTGAATATAGAACATCACTTTTTTCTTATCAAAAGTGATAATTATGCTGTTAAAGTTCTTTGTTAACACAGTTTTTATAATCATAACATGTTCCGAATTCTTATCTTCTGTTTGTACATATAATATATGGTTCAATTTTTACATCCCTATACAGTTATTTACTATTTTATACTACTAAGACAGTATATAAGTGTTTTTCATCATCCAAAACCTTAAATTCACGCTTTCGTACAGTTCTCGAGGAGGATATATCAATGGGTAAGAGGAAAGTAACTGTCAGCATTGATGAAGAACTCTTTAAATGGATAGAGGAACAAATTAAGGAAAAACGCTTTGCAGGTATAAGTCACGCAATAGAATACGCTCTTTTTAAACTTATGAAGGAAGAACATTCCCAACAACAAAAATAGTAACCAACTCCATTAATAATAACTGGAAACATGCAAATTAAAACTTAAATGTCACATAATCTAATTATGTTTAAAAACGTCGTAAGTGAGGAAGTTGATCGTTAATGTGCTTGTTTTAAGCTTTGGCGGTCAATTTTCTAGGTTAAAGCTTCCTCCAAACACCTATATTGTTGGAAAGAAAGGAGTGCTGGAAGTTACCCATCTAAGTGGTTCAAAGGAAAACCTAGTAATCAAATTTTATGTGGTTAGAGATAAAAACTCTTTAGCACGTTTTCTTAGTAGCAATTTAGCAAAGAAAATAGACATGTTACTCGCATATTACGGTGAAGATGTTCTAGAATCTCTAAACACTGTCAAAAAGATTTTTTCTTCTATCAAAATATTAATTATTGGCAAAGAAGACTTAGACTTAGCCGATATAACTATAGGCGACGTTAAAATTTTAGGTGGTGAACTGTCTTTTCAAGAGATTGTAGAAAACATTAATCAGATTTTGGAAACAATGGTTGAGGTGCCTTCTGTTTTTAGTGTTACTCAGCTTCGTGAAGAAATTTCAATTCTTAAAAATTTTATTTCAAAGTTAGATGATGAGTTAAGAAGGCGTACCATTACTGTTAAGGAGTATTTTGAGGAGAAAAAGAAGCTGGAAGAGCGTATCAGTGTTTTAGAGAGGAGATTAAAACTATTGTAAGTGAACGTTAAGGATATAGCCTTGAGTAAGTCCTCGGGAAGGGTACGGCATCCCTTATATGACTTAATTTACAAATCCATGAAACAACCCTATCCGCACCTAAACCAAAGCCGCTATGTGGCACTGTACCATATCTTCGTAGATCAATGTACCAGCCGTAATCCTTTGGATCGTAGCCGTCCTCAACAATTCTTTTTAACAAAAGTTCTTTGTCGTGAATTCTTTGTCCGCCGCCAATTATTTCTCCATAGCCTTCAGGGGCAATCATGTCATTGCATAAAACCACTTCTGGCCTCTCCGGGTCAGGCATGTGGTAAAACGCTTTAACCTCTTTAGGATACTTGTACACAAAGAAGGGTTTATCAAAGTCTTCTGCAAGTTTTCTCTCTTCCACCGCACCGAAATCTTCTCCCCACTTAATATCCAATCCCTTCTTCTGCAATCTTTCAATAGCTTCATCATAGCTAATTCTTTCAAATGGCGGCTTAACTTTCTTGATATCTTTAGGATCCCTACCTAGGAATTCAAGTTCCTTGCTTCTCTCTTTAGCTACTTTCTGACAGATGTGTGAAACAAGTTCTTCTTCGACTTTCATAATTTCTTCGAGTTCCATCCAAGCGGCTTCCGCCTCTATATGCCAAAACTCTGTTAAATGTCTTCGTGTCCTAGATTTCTCAGCTCTAAAGGATGGAGCAATGCAATAAACTTTTTCTAGGACGTAGATTAGCGCTTCCAAATATAATTGGGAACTTTGAGTTAAATAGGCTTTCCTATCAAAATATTTTACCTCAAAAAGCGTAGCTCCACCCTCACATGCAGCAGTTATAAAAATGGGAGGATGAACTTCAACCCAACCGTTTTTCTTAAAATATTCTTGTGCGGCTTCAAAAACACTTTCTCTAACAAGCAATATTGCTCTTTGCCTTTCACTTCGCAAATGTAAATGCCTCATGTCGAATAGAAGGGATGTGCTTGCATTTAACGGTATGGGCCATTCTTCAGCTAATCCAACAATTTCTAAATCCTTTAAACTTATTTCGTATCCACCTGGTGCTCTAGGATCTTTTTTAACTATTCCCTTAACAATGATTGATGACTCTCTTGTCACCTCTTCAGCTTTTTCAAATACTTTATCATCAACCTTGTCTTTGTGGATGCTTATTTGTATAACTCCTGTCCCATCTCTTAAATCGATGAAAATAAGGTTTCCGTGTTCACGTTTATGGTAAACCCATCCTGCAAGTGTTACTTCTTTTCCAAGAAGTTCTTCGGCTTTTTCAAATACTTCTTGTATGTAGCTTTTTTTAAGCTGCACTGTAATTCCTCCGAATATCTATGTCTAATTAACAGTTAACTCTAAATCGTATAAGTTTTAGCAGATAGTCTATTTCCAGAAAATTTAAATATTTCCCCTTTGAGACTTTACATTCTACACGTGGCACGAAATAAGACTGAAAACTGGTAATGTTAGATGTTCCTTCTAAATGTGCAACCTTTTACTATTTCTGGGAGAAAAAAGTGATGTAAACTAAAACACGGTATTTTTGATTTAACTTCTAACCGTGGAATGTTTTTCTAATTAGTGCTTTAATGTTTGTGCTAATGTTTTTATAAATCTCATATGCCTCGTTGGCACGAATTTTATGGTTAAGCGATTTAAAGGAACATTTATAGCAACATTGTTATACTCAAGGTAATAACTTTAGACACCATATAAAGGTGAAGTATAATTCCGACTTGAGAGAGTGCCTTGAATGAGTAAACAGAGTATAACGCTCATGGTAAATAGAAAAACATGCTTTTACTTAGTCTATGCCTTACTCATGCTTCTTTCACTCATTTTTATGCCTAAAATAGGTGTATCCATGCTTTTAGTTGAGTATATAATTGTTTTCATAAGAGAAATGGGATATATAGGTATATTTATAACCATGACGTTAGAAAGTGCTTTGGTACCGATTCCAAGTGAAATAGTAGTCCCTTTCTCCGGTTTTTTAGCTACACAAGGATACTTTGACTTCTGGCACATAGTCTTCATATCAAGTATAGCAAACCTAGCTGGCTCAATAATTGCCTACTTCATAGGACTAAAATTTGGAAGATCGTTCGTTATAAAATACGGTAAATACCTTCTAATAAAGGAAGAAATAATAATAAAAACAGAAGAACTATTCAGAAGATGGGGAGATGTTCTAATATTTTTCTCGAGAATTATGCCAGCAGTAAGAACGGTGATATCCTTACCTGCAGGCTTCTCCAAAATGGATTTAAAGAAATTTGTACTGCTCACCTTTTTCGGCTCTCTTCCTTGGAACTTTATGCTCACGTACGCGGGCTATATACTGGCTCACAACTGGGTTTTCGTTGCAAATATTTTAGAATCATATGAACTGTTCTTTATACTTCTTGTTCTCTTCGTATTCATCAGACATTATATTTTTTCTTGAAACATGTCCTTGTACATCCTTTTGGTAAAATAGTTTAGTGGCTTGGCGCACTCTATGTGTATCGCTTTTTTGGTGAAAAGTTTATATAGGTTTATATTCATAAACTTCATATGTATGGAGTAAAAATGATGCAACCGTCAATAACTAAAATAAAGACAGATAAAACCGTTAGTCAAAGAAATTAACATTAATCAACGAGATGTATCCAATAGAGCGCTTGAACAGAAGTAGTATGTAAATGTTTGCAAATATAAGTAAATTAGGGTATGGATGGGTTAACGTTGAGCGAGAGGAATTTACTAGAAGAAATTGAAAGACTTAGAATGGAAATTGAGAGATTAAAAAAGAAAGTATTAGCGAAAGAGGCTAGAAAAGTAAAGATTAAAATCGTAGAGGAAGAAAAACCAAGGGAAGTAGAAAGACGTGCTGAAGAAATTAGTGATATTGGTAAATGGATTATTGATGAAATCCGTGAAGCTATTAGAGAACAAATCGATACGGTATCAGAAGGATTAAAGGAAAGAATTGTTTTAGTTGATACGCTTGACCCTCTGGAAATCGAAAACGATCTTAAAATTCTTGCAAGTAAAGAACGTCTCTACATTCTTAAACTGCTTTTCAGAGAGGGGAAGTATTTTACAGAACTTGAAGAACATACAGGTTTAAATCCTTCTCCTCTTACTTTTCACCTTTCAAAGCTTATTGAGGGAGGTTTTGTTTCTCAAGAAAAAACTCGCGGAAGATATTTAATTACAACTAAAGGACGTGTCGCCCTCATGCTTTTAGGATATTTACATCAATTCATGAGGAGGATATTGGAAAGATGATAAAAACGAGAATTCACATGGATTTAAAAGGTCATGAAGAACGTGTACGGAAAGTTTTGGGTGGATTCTTAATACTTTTGTTGTTTTGGGTTGTTGTTGCAACTGGAATAGTACCTTTTAAACAATATGTAGAAGAGGTGTTTATTGCTGTAATTATCGCCACAATTCTTCTCGCATTCACCACTGGGAGCAACTTAGCTGAAAAATTTGCAATAACTTCAGGGTATTCCATGCTTCTAGCAATAATTCTTTACATAGCTTTAAGCGTAAACTGGATTACAGGACAACAGTGGAATTTTTACCTTCAAATCTTGGTTCTCCTCTTCCTTGCAGGATTAACCTTATCCATAACAGTGGGTGCAAAAACCATAAAACCTTCCAAATTTGAACTTACACCGAAAAGCCATACACTTAAGGCTATAGGATCAGGATTAAAGTTCCTAGCATTTTTGTTAGGTTTTATTTGGCTCTTTACAATATGGCATTGGATCACATTATTTACTTTGCTCATGACACCGGATCAAATGCTTCTTCTAGCAATAATTCTCTATATCATAGGCGGTGTATTAGAGAGAGGTTGGCATCCAGTACCATATACTGCCATAGAACGGCTAGTCTATGGTTTAGCTTGGAGCACCCTCGGCATGCTAATTCTACTTGCCATTTTCGGGTTCATAGGATGGGCTAAAGGTCCTCTTTGGAGTCAAGTGAAAGGTCAACTATTAACAGTATTTATTTTGTCGTTTTTAGCAGCTCTTTCGCTATCTACTCTAAAACCTGCTTCGGTGAAAGAGAAGGAAAGGAGTTTTAGAACCTATGTATTTGAAACGCTCAAATCTGCGAGCGACGAAATTGTAGAAAAACTTGGGGGGCTTACGGTGGGGTCGGAGGTATACGTTGTAACAAAAAATGTTCCACTTTTCAACCTTGGGAAAGTTGAATTAGCCTTTACACCAGCAACAATAGCAGTTCCAATCTATATGGGAACTGAAGAAATAGGTGCAGTCTTTTTTGGGAAAGGAAGATATGTTGTAGATGCAAACGTCAAAATGTACCAGGAAAGCTTTGAAGGAGACACAGTGCTAATAGGAAATTCAAAAAGATGGAAAAACGCGAGGAAAAATGCCAACTTGGTTGTGGCTAGACCTGAACACCTAGAAACATGGGGCTTCAAAACAAAATATGACGTAATTTCTACTGCTGAAAAAAGACTCAGTCAAGTAAAATTATGGAAGCCGAGAGTACCAAGAGAAAGAGAAAGAAAAGCTGAATATACAAGAATAGACTTACCAGGAATATATGTCGAGGACACGCCGGAAAGAACCGTGGTAAAACTTCCCTTCATACACATTGAAGAGGGACCAGAGGGAGACTTCGTAAAAATAGGTCCTCTCACTATTAGAGATGAAAGAACTGGCAGAACTCTTGTAAGTTTCGGGCCTTTCAAAATAGTTGACGATCAAGCTCCAAAACTTATTACGGGAGAAGATAGATGGCTAGTATTCATATACGATAGGACTGGAAGAGAGATTAGCATAGCAGCCAAAGAAGGTAAAGCAGTATATACTGTAGAGAAAACAACTTTGCACGTTTCAGACGGTAAATTAAGACTTATTGATGGCGATATCAAAGTTGTTATGAAACCACATAAAAAGAGCGTAAGCAGGAATGGTTTTTCACTAAAAGTTGTAAAAGGTGTATCTTTAAGACTTGTAAGCGGCAACCTTACACTGAAAGCACATAAATCAGGGACAATAAAACTCATTGACCGATACGGCAATGTACATGTAATTAGGGATGTAAACACAGCGCTAAAAGTTATTGAGAAAGCAGATGAGATGGCTGAAGACCTGATAAGAGCAATACTAGAAAAAAGAGAAGTTGAAGGCCTCGCAAAATTCCTAGAAGAACTAGATAAAGAAATGAAAAAGGAAAGACACCCATCGTAATTTAAGAATTGTAATTAGAGGTGTGGTGTCAACAATCCTGCAATAAGCACTAATCTTCCTTTATTTTGTCTTCTCCTAGCTTGAAAGCGGTTTCATTTATTTTCTCTGTTCCTTTTGGAACATTTTCGAGCAGGGTTTCTAATATGGTCTCTCTAGGTATCGGAAGCACTTTTAAAGCTACTATCGCTCCAAGCATGACCGAGTTAACGACACGAGTTGAACCTGCACGCTTAGCAATTTCATAAGCGTCAAAGTTAATAACTTTCCCTGAAAGTTTACTTAATAGCTCTATAACTTTTTCTATAGGTGGATATTCTTCAAGACCTAAGTTTACTGGCACAGGTTTTATAGGTCTAGTATTTACTATAGTCACGGTTTTTGGCCCCACGTATTTTGCTGCTCTTAAAGCTTCAATGGGTTCCATTCCTATAAGCACGTCTGTTTCTCCCTCAGGAATTAAAGGACTATAAACATCTTCACCCATTCTAACAAAGCTAATGACAGCACCCCCACGTTGACTCATACCTAGAGTTTCTCCAACCCTAACTTTTAACCCCATCTTAACAGCAGCACTAGCAATAACTCTACTTAATGTTAAACCTCCCTGGCCGCCGACAGCGGAAATCAACAAATTAAATTCCTTAACCATTTTTACTCCTCCTTTCCCATCTTTATGGCGTTATAAGGACAAACTTGAATACAAACACCACAACCAGTACAAGTATCAGTATCGATAACTGTTTTTTCTCCTTCCCAAACTAAGCTAGGACAACCAAGCTGTAAAATACATGTACGACAACCAGTACAAGCATCTGGATCAACGTAGCAAGGTGGGCCTGTAAGCTTTCTTCTTACAGCTAATATGGCGCATAGACGGCGAGCAACAACCACTGATACTCCTTCAAACTTAAGTGCTTCAACTAAAACATCTGTGGTTTCCTTTAGATCATAGGGATCTACAACTTTAACAAATTTTACACCCATAGCCTTAGCAATTTCTTCAATTAATATGGGTTTGACTTTTTCACCTGTAGCTGTTTCACCGCTTCCAGGATGAGGTTGATGACCAGTCATAGCAATAGTGCCATTATCTAAAACAATCACGGTTATGTTTGCGTTATGCTGCACAGCATCTATTAAAGGTTGAATACCCATATGGAAGAAAGTTGAGTCACCTATGGTTGCAACAGCTTTTTGACGTGAACCTGCAAAGTAAAGCCCAGCAGCCATGCCGATACTAGCACCCATGCAATGCTCAGTCCAAATAGCTTCTAAAGGAGGCTGTAAACTAAGAGCATAGCATCCAATATCGCCAAAAACAGAAACTTCTTCTAACTTTAGACCTAGACGCTTAATAGCTTTCTTCAAAGCTAGATACGTTGCTCTGTGAGGACAGCCAGGGCACATAGGAGGGGCACGCCTAGGTAAAATACTTTTAATTTCCTCTAGTACTTTTTCCCTTGAATCTCCAAGCGGATTTCCTAATTTAATGTTAAGGAGTTTTTCTAGCGCGGACTTAACTATTTCAGGTGAAAATTCTCCTTCTCTAGAAGTAATGCCATTGAATTTACCTAAAACTTCAATATTTCTTCCAATTTCTGCTATGAGTGATTTAACGTGAAATTCAAGGTAGGGTTCTAGTTCTTCGAGAACAAGTACTTTATCGACCTTTGACAGCAATTTTTTGATTAATTTCTCTGGAAGAGGGTTTATTGCGCTAACCTTCAAAACTGCAACTTTCTCTACGCCATATTTTTTAATTACTTCCCTTAAATAGTTGTATGGGACACCTGAAACAATTACACCAACCTTTTCATCCCCTTTCATCTCTAATTTGTTAAATGGAAGATTTTCCATAATTTCCTTTGCCTTTTCCATTTGTTGGTTAAGCCATTTATGTCTAGCGAGATTCCAAGCCATAGAGGCTCTAATATACCTCATGGGTTCCTTATAAAACCACGGTTCCTTCTTTACAACTTCTATTTCACCTAAAATGACATCGGCGGAAGTATGGTTAACTCTTGTAGTAGTTCTAACGATTACTGGAAGCTGCAATTTTTCGGATATTCTAAAGGCTTCTTTGACAATATCTTTAGCTTCACGTGGATCTGAAGGTTCTAACATTGGTAAAAGAGTTATCTTAGACGTAAAACGGTTATCCTGCTCTGTTTGAGTTGTATGAGGACCAGGATCATCAGCAACAACAATCACTAGGCCTCCGTTCACCCCAGAATAAGTGGCGCTCATTAAGGCATCCATTGCAACATTTAACCCTGGTGCCTTCATAGCGACAAGTGCCCTAACGCCAGAAAAAGCGGCACCTAAAGCTATTTCTAAAGCTACCTTTTCATTTACAGCCCATTCCACATGTATACCTAGATTTTCAGCGACTTCAGCAAGTGTTTCAACAATTTCCGTACTGGGCGTACCAGGATAAGCTGTAGCAACTTTTATCCCTGCTTCAATAGCTCCTCGAGCTATAGCCTCATTTCCCATCATTAAAACTCTTCTACCCGCTTTGCCCAGAATAGAAGAATTGTCTAACATTTTAATCCTCCAACCCTTTTGAGTAATTTAAAATATTGATGACCATCTTTATATTGCTTAGGTATTATTAAATGCTTTAATTGAATTCTGTTATCTTACCTTTCGATTAAACATTTAAATGATTAATCTTAAATATCAGTAAAACTACAAAACAACCCCCATTCAGTGTAAAATTTAACTGATTTAAAACACGGTATCATGAGCCATTTGAGGTGCTAGGCAATGAATACAATGTATGTTTTTAAAGTGATCGTGATGGGACCTTGGGGCGTTGGCAAAACCAGTTTATGTAAAAGGTATGCAGAAGGCTATTTTCAAGAATCGTATAAAACCACGATAGGATGTGATATTCTATCAAAGACTGAGGAAAGTAGTAAGCTAGGAACAGTTTCCTTGCAAATTTGGGATCTTGGCGGTCAGGAAAGGTTCAAACAACTGTTCCAGATGGTTAACACGTTTTTTCTGGGAGCAAACGGTGGGCTTGCGGTTTTTGACTTAACAAATCGGCAAAGCTTCTTAGAGATTCCTGAGTGGGTCAAAATGTGTAGAGAAAGATCTGGGAACATTCCACTTATACTTGTTGGAAACAAAAAAGATCTTAAAAATAGACAAGTGGAAGAGAGTGAAGCTATTTCTTTGGCTAAGAAGCTGAACTTGTTTGGTTATGTTGAAACATCAGCTAAAACAGGCGAAAATGTAGATAAAGCCTTTAAAACAATTCTAAATTTAATAACTGAAAATATTTAAAATTAAATTTTATTTTCTAGTATCTTTTTCCGCTTTTTTCTATCATTACCATAGCTACGAATACAAGAATACAAGCCAGCAATGTTAACTTTATTCCTTCGATGTAGGATAACGTCAGGTAAAACCAGAAAAGAATACATGCTGATCCTGCCGCAAGGAATCCACCGAAAGCTGTAAGTTCAACATCACCTGACTTTGCTCCTCCAATGCATATACCAGCTAGAAAAGACCCTATAAAAGGCGCAATAAACCACACATAGTTTTTATTCCAAATAATTGCTAAGTACTGCACAAATATTGCAGCTGCAAGTAAACAACCACCAAGTAAAGCCAATCCTCGATTCATGCTAATCCCTCACAAACTCATATACACTATTTTGAAGGTCATGATAAATATGTATTTTGTTATTAAGTTACAAAGGTCTTACCTTTTTCTTTTAATTTGGTAAGAGCATCGTATCGATAACTTCTTTTAGAGATAAAGTAGAGTATGAGTGGTGATACAAAATGAGTTTTGAATTAATAAAAAGGCTTTCTGAAGCGTTTGGGCCTCCAGGATACGAGGTAGAAGTTAGAAAATTGATGAGGGAGGAATTAGAAAAATATGGAGATATTGAACAAGACAGGCTTGGAAGTATAATAGCGAAACTCAAGGGAAGCAGCGGTCCAAAAGTTATGTTAGCAGCGCATATGGATGAAGTAGGTTTTATGGTGAAGTTAATAGATAAGAACGGGTTCATAAAGTTCTCTCCCCTAGGAGGATGGTTTGATCAAGTTTTACTAGGACAAAAAGTTAGAATCAGAACCAAAAAGGGAGACATTATCGGGGTTATAGGTTCTAAGCCACCACATATATTAGAGCCGAAAGAGGCGGAAAAAGTTGTGAAAAAGAAAGAAATGTTCATAGATATAGGTGCCTCAAGCAAAGAAGAAGCAGAGAAAATGGGTGTGAGACCGGGAGATCCAATAGTGCCGGAAACAACCACTGAAAGAATGGCGAACCCAAATTTAATAATGGGTAAGGCTTTTGACGACCGTATAGGATGCGCAGCTGTCATTGAAATAATGCGAATACTGTCAAAGGAAAGCTTAGATGTTTCAGTGTATGGTGTTGGTACAACGCAAGAAGAAGTAGGGCTTAGAGGAGCTCAAACAAGCGGTTGGGTTGTCAGCCCAGATCTATGCTTTGTGTTGGAGGTTGGAATAGCAGGAGATGTTCCGGGAGTGAAGCCTGAAGAAGCGCAGGAAAAAGTTGGAAAAGGACCAGCGATACTATTGCGTGACGCCACTTTAATCCCAAACATTAAACTAAGAGATTTCATCATTGACGTTGCGGAGAGGCTTAAAATACCGTACCAGGTTGATGTAATGGAACGCGGAGGTACGGATGCCGGAAGGATACATATGATAAAGCATGGAGTACCGAGTATCGTGATAGGAGTACCAACAAGGTATATTCACAGTCATGTAGGAGTTCTTAGCCTTGAAGATTTTCAAAACGCGGTCAAATTAGTATCAGAAGCCATTAAAAGGCTTAACGAAAAAAGAATAAAGTCCTTCACGGAGTAAGCAATGGTTTAGAAGTCTTCGGGAACAAATTTAATGCAATTTTCTTTTTCATATATTTCTAACTTTTTAACTTTTGTTTAAAATCACCTGCAATGATAATTTTAGGCAATTTAACGGCATTAATAATTTTCCAACATGTATAATTCAATATAATAGACTCTTTGCTATTTTTCACTAGTATCTAGTTTTTAGTTGACTATTGAATTTCAAGTAACACTTAAGTAAACGGTTGCACCTTTAATAATTAATCATCAACTCTCCATGGGTTTTGGTGTTAATTATGAGTTCCCTCGAAGAAAAGGTAAAAGCCCTAAGCGACGAAGAAATCGAAAAAATAAACCTAATTTTAACCCTCTTTGACGGAGACCTAGAATATGAGGAAAATCTATTCCTAAAGCTTAGGGCATATTGTCTCAGACATGGAAAAGAAGTCCCAAGTAGAGAAGTCTTTAACGATCTACTTGAAAAAGCCCAAGATATAGAAGTTATTAAGAAAACCGAACTGCTAGGTAGAAAAGCCATTAAAAAACTTCAAAACGAAATTATTAAGCCACCCACGCAGGAAGAATTGGAAAAAGCAGTTGAATTACTCAAAAAAATTAGGGAAGACAAAAAGCTAAAGACTCCTCCTTCTAGACAAGCTGAAAAAATAGCGCAAATAGCTGAAACTCTTTTAGAAACCTTTTATAAAAAAGTAACTATAAGTTTGCCTCCAGCAGCAAGAAAGGATGTAATACGGTTCATAGAAAACAAAGTCATAGATGATGCGTTGAGAAAACTTAGAAGAACTGCTCAAAAAGTTGGTGAAGAAGAGTTTATAGAAATTGTTGAGAAGGAATGTCCCATAGGCTTAAAAGAATCGATTCTAGAATTTATTAATAGATACGGGTACCAGA
>JAUQZC010000115.1 GCA_030587435.1 Candidatus Baldrarchaeota archaeon
TTTGTATGACCTTTGTATCCTTTGTATCATGAATATTACTATTGCTATTAGTATCAGTATTAGCGTTGCGGTGAATAATAGGATAACATGGCTTAATTCGATGAAGAGATTGCTCATTAAGAAAATCGTGAATAGTGTGATGAAAACGAGTAAGCCTATTAAAGCTATGTAAACCGGATATAAATTTCTAGCTTCCCACCACTCACCGGTAGTCAAGTCAACTATTTTATTTGCTTTGAAGAAATTTTCTCTGACCCAATTGCCAAATGCCTTGATTCTATGTCCTTTAACTATTGTTATAGGACCAGTATATCCTGTGAACCTAACATCTATATACTTGTTCTCGGATAGCTTTAACCTAATTGTAGCATATCTTAGAGTAACAGTACCAGCTCTACTATATCCTCCCACGTCAACGTTTATATCATCAACCTCTCCTTCCACAAAATTTATTGCCCTACTCAATTAGGGTGCACCTCGTCCAGATTTATCGGAAATTGCTATCTTACTAAATTATTTAAATAGATTTATGTCGATTTTAGGAATGATGTTTATATCTCATATTACCTAGATCTCTTCTTGTTCTTTTCTATTTGGCTTAAAATATCCATTCTCTAGATGAATGCTTGCCTCATAAATTTGACGACTGGCGTCAGGAACGAGAATTTTTGACAAACTATTTCACTATTTTTATAAACAATCGCTCAGCAAGATATAAAAATTAATAAGTTTATGAGAAGTAGGTTTTCAATCACAGCATGTGTAATGTGTTTTGACACAAAACTATTAGTAATTTTTTTGTCTTTGTCCTGAATTAATCAGTATGCTCTGAGTAGTGAAATGGTTTCGAAACTAATTGTGGGTTTTTGTTTACCTAGTTGCATGTTAGGTTGTTTTGTTTTAGTAGTGATTGAATGATTTCGATGTTATCGACGGCGGTCTCTTTCCAGTAGTCTCCTCCAAGTTCTAGTGTAATTTGGAAGCTTCTTAGACTTTCGCAGAGTATTTCTCCTGCGAGTTTTGTTTCGTTTGTTTCTAATAATGTCTTTCCTATGAGGTGTAGTGATACTCCTCTGTTATTCCATGCATCTACGTACTTGTTTTCTGTTAGTTTTAATGCCATGTCAAAAGCTTCTACGGCGCCCCGTAATATCTCTATTGCTTTTCCTTTCTCGTTTACTTTGATAAATAATTCTCCTAGTACATGTAAAGTGTTTCCTTTGTTGTACCAAGCCTGAATATACCTGTAATCTGTTAATTTTAATGCTGCATCATAAGCCTCTAAAGCCTCTATTAATATTTCTATCGCCTCTTCTACATTCCCATTTACAATGTGTATTCTTCCTAGTGTGTGTAGTGATACGGCCTTGTTATTCAACGCTTTTAGATGCCTGTTCTCTGTCAACTCTAATGCCGCGTTATAAGATTTTATTGACTCTTCAAGCTTCTCTACCGCTTTTTCCTTGTCCCCTAACTTAATATAGAGTTCCCCTAAACTCTCCAACACAATTCCTCTATTATTCCACGCCTCAATATACTTGTTCCCCGTCAGTTTCAGCGCCATATCGAAAGCTTCAACAGCCTCTTCCATTTTTTTAACAGCTTCCTCCATATTCCGAATGTTCATAAGAATTTCTCCCAAGACTTGCAACGCAATACCCTTATTGTTCCATTCCTTTCTTCCCTTATTATTGGTTAATTTTAGTGCCTCATCATGAGAAACTATGGCTTCTTCCAATCTTCTTATGGCCCCTTCACTATCCCCAAGTCTCATTAAGACTTCCCCCAAGGTCTCTAGGGCTATTCCTCTGTTATTCCATGCTTCCACATAGTTGTTGTCAGTTAATCTTAGAGCTTCATTGTATGATATCACGGATTCTTCTAGTTTTTTTAATGCTATTTCCATGTTTCCTAGTCTCATGTGCGTTTCGCCGAGGGCCTGTAGGGACATGCCTTTGCTGTTGTATATGTTTGGATCCTTGTTTTCTGTTGTTTTGAGTATTTCATTGTAGACCATTATGGTTTTCTCTAGTATCTCTATTGCGCTTTTCATGTCTCCTAGTTTGGTGTATGCTTCCCCTAGATCGTGCAGGGCTATTCCTAAACTGTGCAATGTTATCACATCTGGTACTATGTCTAGTTTTTCTATTTCTCGAAGCACTATTATTGCTTCTTCTATTTTTGATACTTCCATGAAAAGTTTTGCTTGGAGTGTGATTCTCTGTATTTTGTTAGCTGTTCTTGCTGGCTGAAAAACATCGAGAATTAATTGGCATGACTCATATTTAGCCTTTCTTAAATTCTCCTTGAAAGCTTTCCACACCATATCCATTGCAGTATTTTCATCTACTATCTGAGTTATATAGATTAACTCAGCGGCATATGCCGGGTCCTCTGTTTCCTCATATTTTTTGTTGCAGTACTCTTCAAGGTTCTTTACGATTTTTTCCACATCTTCTTTTGGCATTATTCTTAATAGAACTTCCCTAACTTCTCGATGCATTGTGTATTTTTTGTCTTCTGTTGTTTTGTAGAAACTTAGTTGTGTTAGTTTTCTGTAGATTGTAGGTGTTAACATCTTGTTTAGTGCTGCTGTTATTGTTTCTCTATCAAATTTTCTGGGTATTGCCGTTATGTATATTGCTTCCTCTAACGCTGCGTCGACATGCTTTAGTAGTTTTTCTATATAGTTCATTAGGATGTCCTCCCAGTGCTGTAGATCCGTTTTAAATAGTTCTTTAGTTCTTTCCTCTGGTGGAAAAGCTTCTAACAAATCTGCTGCAACACCAAGAAGTTGCGGTATTGCGCCTGTTTCATTGATTATTGCGTCTTGGAGCGCTGTGTCTTCTATTCCTCGTTTTTTCAGGTATTCCTTCGCATCGTTTTCACTTAATGCTAGGAGTTTGTGAATTTTTACCGCGTTTTTTGCGATTAGCTGTAGAGTGTACTTGCTGTTCCGTATTGTGTTTGGTGGCTCTCGCCCAGTTATTACCATAACTAATCTGTTTGTATTTTTCAGCAGTTCTAGTATTACTTCTTGGTCCTGTTTCTTCATTCTTTCTGTCGTATCTATCGTTATGATTACCGCTTTTATTTTCCCTTTTTCAATCGCTTTATTTATATCTCTCGCCAATGCTTTTGCAACACCCTTTAGCAGTTCCATTGGTGTATCTATAATTATTTCCGATAATTTCTCTCCGTAATCTTCGCCTAACTGTTCTCTCAGCCATTTTTCCTCTTCGCTCAGTTTTCTTTTGAAGAATCCATAAATTTTCTTTGCCACCAAGGAGATTGTTCCAGCTCCAGGAATCAGACTTAATGCATCCTTAGCTATTTCCTCTGTAAATTCCTTTATGAAATCTGGTACTCCCTCAAGTTTTGCTGGTTCTACTCCCTCCAGCATCCTTTTGTACAGTGAGAAGAATAAGGTGAACAGATTTATTTTTTCCCCTGTACGTGAAAGTGCCTTAGCTAACCTATGTAAATCCGCTGAGGTTGGCATTTCATCGTCGAGATCCATGTAAAATGGAAGAATACCTTGCTCTAGTAGTTCTTTTTTCTTAACTATAGCGATTTGCCTTAGCAATGCGGTTTTACCTATACCCCCGATACCCGTGATAAAAACAAGATATTTATTCTCTCTTCCCCGAGCAACCTCATTTACCCTCTGAAGAACAAGATTAATATCATTTACCCTATTCACGAAAATTCCACTACTCATAGAGTTCAAAGACATGAATACACCTAACGCACATGAAATAAACTACGTCAACTTATCAGAAAATGACACCAAATACCCAGAGGACTCAGTTAACATCACTATTAAGACGATCTATCATAACAGCAAGACTCAATTCATCCGCAATTCATCATTTGAAGTCATCGTTTAAAAGTAATTGTTTGTATTGAGATAGGTACGTCGCGATAATGACTATTAGGACTATTAAGATCCAGTGAGTGTATCGTTTTCTCGTCTCTGGAGCCTTAATTCTCATTTTTGCCTCCCTGGATGTCCATGAGAAATTGGTTAAGATCCATAAGTTATAGAGGATGCAGGAAATGCCGAAGAGGGAAATCCTGACACTCGCCGCCCTAGAAGTGGTCTTCGCCAAAGCTCCCTTCACAACAGCGAAGCTAACTTCGATCCTCCAACGCTTCTTATACCTCCTATGCATGTCACCGCAACGCTTTCTCCTGATAAGTTTATTCGTGGCGTAGTAAACTGCACCTTTCTCGTCAACAAACCCAACTACGTAGACGGGTTCGCGACCATATTTCTTGCTTGTAACGTAGTAGCGAGCGATAAAGCTACCGTGTGACGCGAGTTCATCCAGCCTTTCTCGCCTGGGAACCGCTATCACAAAGCTTATTCCCATTCTTTTAAGCATTCTGATTACGCGGACTTGGAAAAAGCCTTTATCGAGGATTAGCCAGGCGATCTTAACAAGCTTTCTAACGGCTTTCAGAACCTTCTCTAAGGCTTCCTTTAAGTCTTCCCCTTTCCTTATCAAGTGGATATGCAGGATGAATTTTCCTCGCTCGGAGACTATTGAGGCAACGATGAACCTAAATGCGTAGTGCGTTCCCTTTCCTGGTTTTGTATGTTTGACTTCGGCTGCATCTATATTCCCGTAGTATGGTATGTCTGTTATGTCTATGGCTACTAAGGCCTTTACTTTTGGTATCCAGCTTGTCCTGAAGATTTTCTCTAAGGCTTTGTTAATCATTCTCTCTAGCTTGTTCTCGTCATGCTTTTCTATGTGGCGTAGCACTGTGTCTGCTGATGGTGCTTCTCCGAGTATTCCTCTGATTGCCTCTGATGCTGTTTCGAGCGTTGTGTTCGCTGCTGTTGCTAGGATTATTATTCCGAGCAATTCGCTGTTGATGTAGCCTCTTTCTGTCTTCTTGATGATTATTCCGAGTTCTTCTAGTGCGGGTATCGGCGAGAACTTGCGATTAATTTTTATCCATTCATTAATAATATCTGTATTAGGCGCCAATGTCTGTCTCCCTTTTATTGTTTGCTGTATTTAGGGCATTGGCGCCTCATTAGTGTTACGTACGTATTCTATTTTTTCCTAACGATGATATAGAATACGTCAAGTTAATGCTATTTAATCAGCAATCTCGGATCTTTTGAGACAGAGAGGCGTTATCAAGTTGATGGCCGCGGCATACAATGTGAAGCGCCTAGTAAAATTGGTGATCAAATATACTGTCGTTATGAGGCTTGTCATGTTTCTAAATTGACTTTCTGGCAACAATAGCTCAACGAGGTGATATAATGAAATAGTGCGGGCATTCCAGAAAAACCAGCTACACAGCACCAAGCAAGAAAAAAATAGAACGCTCCAAGACCCAGCGAAAACACTAAGCAACAGATGACCCAGCAGACATAAAAAACATCCA
>JAUQZC010000171.1 GCA_030587435.1 Candidatus Baldrarchaeota archaeon
ATGGACAGTGTTGGAAGGTTAATGCACCCTGACCTCAAAGAAACTGCACGCGGAGGAATAGCAACAACACCAACAGGCGAGAAAATTAGAGAAAAGTGTTCAGGGAAGGAAGTTTATAAATCAAAATAACATACATTACTGTTGTTGGCATTGTTATTACATGTTACAAACTATGAATAACGTTAAATATTTTGTTGCATAGTATTTTAACGGTGGTAGTGAGGAGGATACTCCTTGCTCAGAAAAGGGGGTAAACGTGACGCAGAGAAGCTTTTTGTTTAAAATAGTCTTAATTGGCGATGGTGCTGTTGGGAAAACATCTCTAAGAAGGAGATGGATGGGAGAAGCCTTCGAAGTAAACTACATTTTCACAATAGGTTGTGACTTCGCAATAAAAGAATTTCAATTCGACAAAGACATTAAAGTTAAATTACAAATTTGGGACCTCGGCGGTCAGCCTCACTTTAAAGAGGTTAGAAAAGCATTTTACGTAGGTGCTTCTGGAGGAATAGTGCTTTACGATGTTACAAATAGAGAAAGCTTTAAAAACGTTAAAATGTGGGTCGCAGAACTCATAAAACATACAAAAAAGAAAGTGCCAGTAGTTATTGTTGGAAACAAAATAGATCTAAGGATAAATGAAGGAGATTACATATCTACGTCGGAAGGCCTAAAACTTAAACGTCAAATAGTCAAAGAATTTGGAGTTAAAGCTCTCTTTTCGGAAACAAGCGCGAAAACAGGTGAAAATGTAGATAAGGTCTTTAGAGGAATTACTGCCCTACTACTACAAGAACTAGGTGTAATTAAACCTGTTACAACGGAATCCATGATTGATGAAAGATATGCAAATCTCCTAACAGAAATCTGCAAACTACTCGGATTAAACGAGGAAACTTGGAAAGACGCGCCAGAATATGTATTAGACACTTTGAAACGTGTTTTGAAAGGAAAAATCAGCACAGAGAATAGTTATAGTGAAGCTCTTGGCTTTACAGAATAGACATTATTTAACGTTATTAGTGAAAAATTGGGCATGGTCTTTTATCCATTAAACTTTAATATGTTCACAATAACTATCTTCTTGTTCTATTGGAGGTGGGTATTTTGGCAGGTGGATATGTTTGGTTATAGAAACGAACAAAAAGATTCAGCTACATTAAATTCTCTAGTTCTAAAATCCTTTGAGACCGAATTTACCTATAAAGATTCGATTTTTGATGAACTTCTCAGAGTTCTGGTAAAAGTTTGTAGGCATAGATTAACAGAGAAGCAAAAAAGAGTTCTTCTTCACCTATACGAGGCAAAATACGAAAACTACACTTTTTCCAGACTGGCCCTAAACTTATCTAAAAAACTTAAAATGCCGTTGAGCACAGTGAAATACATTCTAAGAACTTTAAGAGAATGTGGACTAATTTTAGCAGGAAACCAGTACAATAAGGGATGTTTAGCAAGGCTTTCACCCATAGGTGAAATCGTAGCTCAAGAACTCTATAGAGGAACATAACATAAAGATCCTACTCGATATGGATGAAAACAGTATTTTCCGATTCTAAGTATACTTAGAATATGTGATTGCAATGTTTAGAAAGGCTAACGCTATAATTGCTAGGGGGAAAAGAATTGACAATGCATATAGCAGGTTTGAATACCAGAGCTCCATGGAACCTAAGAATTCAAATTGCTGTTGTAAAAACATGGAAATAGAAAGAATCATGCCAACTAGACATGCCACTGCTATCAACATGTAATTTTTTGAAATTTTACTTCCAGAAAGAGTGGAAGATATGGAGAAACTGCAGACCATCAAAATAAAATATATTATGGCCAGAATAATAGGTACGCTATCAACCAGCACTTTACACCACCTCTAATTTCAAATTGCGTGCAACCTTTTTACTTCCACTTTATTTTTTAGAACAGTTTCTTCCTCTATTTTTCTCCAACATTTAATAGAAGCTTTCCCAAGTAAAGGAT
Source organism: Candidatus Baldrarchaeota archaeon (assembly GCA_030587435.1). The sequence continues at coordinate 1,981 of JAUQZC010000171.1, forward strand.
TAAAATACTTGGTGAAGGCTATGCCTATGTATTCTACAACTTCTAAAATCTCAGATGGTGCACAATGCCATGCCAATCTTCTAACATCTCTAAACTCTATATTACCATTATGTACCTCTATAAGTTCATTTAGAGGCTTAACAATTTCGGTCAAAAACTTCTTACCTATTTTTGTTCCTAGTATTTCCTGAATGGTTTGAAGCAGTTTATAAATAGCGTCCTTACCGATCTCAACAATTTTTTGTAAGGGGCGAACAATATCTACATCGACGAGACCGACTTTTGCGAGGTCCTTTATTCTGGCAATTGCCTCATCTACACTTATTCCAGCTTCTTTAGCTACTTCTTCTATCGTTTTATGACCATCTATTGAAGCAAAAAGAGGCCAGAAATCTCTACTAATTTTAACATCTTCCTCAACCCTCTTCTTTAATATGGGAACATGATAAGGTTTAAGCGTTAAAACCCATAATATTTTCTCTATATCCTCCTCAAAAGAATCAAAAACCGCAACATTCCCATTCCAATTCCTAAGAGCTTCTCCATATTTTTCTTCAAATTTTTCAACTAATGTTCTTAACGCCTCTCTTGAAAGCTTGTCCTCGTAATCTACTAAAAGCGCACATACAGTGTTTTCTCCGCTTTCAAGCATGATCTTCATACCCTCTGCATCTATGCTTCTTAAGGCACTCTTCTGTTCCGGTGATATCTCCCTTACGAAAGAGGATACCGCTGTTAGAAATCCTGATATTAGATTTGGTTCAACTTTACTTGATGCGTAGGTCTTGGTAAATAAGGGTACACCGTTGCGATTTATGATGAAAAGAGCATAGATACGAGGCAACTGTGCCACCTCTTTACACACTTTATAGAAATCTTCCCCTTTAAAATTTCTCTTTAAAACAAGCTGAACACAAAATATATCTACTCTAGAGAATTGTGGTAACATAATCACTAAATCTACTACTATGGCTCATAAGCGGCGTTGAATTTCCAAGAGAGTGACGGTAATGGAAAGATATAGGGACATACACAAGTTAATGCCTTCCGTTAGACTGAAAATAAATAGAGTTGGAGTTAAAGGCGTAAGAAAACAGCTTGTCAGAGAATGCAACGGAAAATTGGAAGTATTAAATGTGAAAATTGACGCTTACATAGATATCCCAGCCACCTTGAAAGGAGCTCACATCTCTAGGAATCTGGAGGCAATAAACGAAATAATAGAGGAATCAATAAAAGGAAAAATACATAATCTTGAAGATTTCTGCGTAGAGTTAGCTAAAAAACTATTGGAAAAACATGAGTATGCTTCAAATTCAGAGGTTACTTTGGCGGCAGAGTATCCAGTAAATAAAAAGACTCCTGTAACAGGCTTTTCAACGCAGCAAATGTATAAAATACATGTAGGTGCTTTTGTCTGGAAGGAAAACAATGAGATAAAAGTTAGAAAACAAATAGGTGTTGAAATTGAAGGCCTAACGGTTTGTCCCTGTGCACAGGAGCTTGTGAAAAATCATGTCAGACGAACGCTTCTAAATATAAATTTACGTGAAGACCTTGTGAACACAATTATAGAAATAATACCGATAGCGTCCCATTTGCAGCGAGGAAAAGCACTTCTTATAGTTCACGTGTGGGAACATGAAAAAGTTGATTTTAAAGATTTAATTGAGATCGTTGAATCGTCGTTTAGCTCACCTATATATGATCTTTTAAAACGATCAGACGAACGGCAACTTATATTAAATGCTCATAGAAATCCGAAGTTTGCTGAAGATGTTGTTCGAACAATGCTAAAAAACTTTCTAGAGAAGTATGGAGGCAAACTTTCAGATGACACACTTCTAATAGCTCAGCAAGAAAGTTATGAATCGGTTCATGGACATAATGTTTATGCTGAAAGAATCTTAACACTCAGAGAGCTTAAGGAAGAGGTAAACGGGTGACTTAAAATGTACGGTTTAAAGGTTGGAGGATTTAAAATAAAGTTTTCATCAGCTCATTTTCTTGTGGGCCACCCCAAGTGTGGACGTTTACATGGACATAACTGGCTGGTTACAGTTGAATTCAAGGGGAAAATAGGAGAAGATGGAATGATTGTGGATTTTATAGATGTTAAAAAATATTTAAAAGAAATTATCGAGCCCTTAGACCATAAACTTCTAATACCCGTCGCGTCTCCCGGTGTAAACGTTAAAATCGAAAAAAATAAGGTAGAACTTGAACAAGGAGGCAAAAGATACATTCTACCAAAAGAAGACGTATGCCTCCTACCGTTAAAAGCCATAACCTGCGAAACACTGGCAAAATACATCTATGATAAAATTAAAAGTAAATACGGAAACCTATTGATGAAAGTTTATGTTTCAGAAGATATTGGTGTCGAAGCAAGTTACTTCCAATCTCCTTCCTTCCAATCTCTCTCTGACCAGTAAGTACCAGTCAGTCTAGGGCAACCTAATACAATATTAGGGGTTCAGCGTATGTGAGTTTTTGTGAGTTCACATACGCTTTGGTGTTCATCGACCTCAACTCCCTCTGGGTTCATTGGGAGTATGTCATTGGTCTTGCACTCTATTGGGGTAACCCCTCTTCCTCTTTTCATTTGCATCTTCCACAGAGGGATCATCTTTTTAATCACCACTCTGTTGAAGATGCTTGGAGAGGAAGGAAAACCCCTCATCCTTAGATAGAGGTTAATAGCTCCACATAACTGTCTATCTAAAACCAAACCACATTTCTTACACTTAACTACCTGCCCCTTTCGGAGCTTCAACATGCGGTCTCCACACATGGGGCAAGTAGAAGAAGTTCCTCTCGGATCAATATCAGCTCTAACTCCAAAAGCTTTATACTTCATGAACTGAATTGCTTGTTTCCAATTCTGCTTAGAAATTACTCTGTTATGGGTTCTTCTACCGTTATACATTCCTTGTTTTTCCAAGTCTTCGAAACCGTGCTCGTAATCCTTGAACTCTTTAGCAAGTTTAGTAGTCAGCTTGTGTAGAAAGTCTTTAACTCTATTTCTTTCTCTCTGCGAGTATTTTTTCATCAATCTTTTAGCTGTCTTAGGTTTTTTCTTAACTAACGACTGAATCTTTCTTCTCTTGTTTTCGTAAATTATGTGCAAAGTGTAGAGGGGTTTCAAATCAACTTTAATCCACCCTCTATTGTAGAATCCATCCATACTAAGTAGATTTAAGTCCCACGCAATCTTCTTGGATGGATTAACAGAGCTAACTGCGGTTCTGAATGTTAGTATTAGTTCATCTTCCTTTAGTATTAGTTCTCCCAAATCGCAACCTTCAACTCTTTTCCTGAACCAAGCTTTCGACAAATCAAATTCCAAATAGATTTCTCTCGGCTTAACAGTTATTCTTATTTTGTTGTTTCTGTAAACATAAAGTGTCTCCTTAACCCTTACAAACTTCCTTTTAACTATTGGCTTGTTTTTCCCTCTTCTCCCTTTAAGGTAGTTTTTTCTCCAAGAGTTTACGATCGAGTAAGCTACCTTTATAGCTGAATCAACGTAATGTGAAGCATGGCCCCAGTTTTTCAACAATTCATTTCTTAGATTCCTCTTAAACTCTCTTGACTTTGGAATTATAGGTATCAATCGTTTAACATAGTAACACTTCTTTATTCTCTTCTTCCCCTGTCTAACTAAATAGTAGTTTCTCTGTTTCTTCTCAATCCACTCTATGCTCTCCCAAATTATGTTTATTGCTTTTTGGAGAAGACATCTGTAGCTATTTAGAAAGTATTTGATATTATAGTTGTGCTTTATTTTGTAGCTAAGGATCACGTATGAGCTGTTTTGCACCCTCAACAACCTTCCTATACTTGTGTGATCGCATACCATACAGTTTACCAGCAAAGTGTGAAATAACCGTGATTAAATCCTCAACAAGTTCTTCCTGCGGCGTCTTCTCCTCCCTATTTATCACCACTATCTCAGTTCCATAACTCTTAAAGAACTCTTCAAGTGTTTTAAATCCAAATCTTGTCAACCTATCTGGATAGGCAACTACAACTTTAGAAATCTCTTTATTCATTACCATTTTCAGCAATTTCTGAAAGTTTCTTCTATTCTCTTTCAATCCAGAGCCAATATCCTTCAAAATCTCTATCTCCCATTCTTTCTCACTAGCATAGTTTTTGATTAGCTCGATCTGTCTCTCCAAATAATCTTTCTGCGTATTCGATGAAACCCTTACATATCCAACTATTTTCCTCTCCTCGTGAATTCCAAGAATCCTCTTTATCTCCGATTCGGGAACCCTACGCTTACCGCCAACAGTTCTGACACATCTAATCTTACCTTCTCTATCCCACTTCTGAATAGTCTTAACATGAACTCCAAGCAACTTAGATGCTTCCTTCATAGTATATAACCGTTCCATATTCACTCACTAATATACACCAACACTCACAAAATATTTAACAGTTTCGCTAGGCATAACACTATATTTTTTTCATACAATTATAGAATTAGTTTTGCATGTAAGCGTTGAAAAATATTAGGTGATAGGTTTGGAGAGGGTTGCAATTATCAAAATAGAAAATGATGATGTTTACGGTGCTGTTAGAAAAGCAATAGAAGCGGCGGGTCAACCAGATCTTAGTTCAGGAGACACGGTAATCGTTAAACCGAATCTATGTGCACCAAAACCTTACAATAGCGGTGTAGTAACAAACATCGAGGTCGTAAAAGCTGTTTGCAAATATTTGATAGAGGAAATGAATGTAAAGCCCCTTGTGGGAGATATGCCCATAGTAGGCTGGGATCCTAAAGAAGTTTACCAAAAACTTGGAGTAAAAGAAGAAGTTGAAAAAGTAGGAGCACAATTCCTAGATTTTAGTGAGGAAGAATTTATAAAAATAGAAATACCAGATGGAAAAAAGCTTAAATCAGTTAAAATATTGAAAAAGGCTTTTGAAGTAGACGGAATAATTAGCGTTCCTGTCATGAAAAACCACTTCTTAACTGGAGTAACTCTATCAATAAAAAACCTAAAAGGGCTAATTGCTCAAGATCAAAGAACAAAAATACACGTCCTAGGCTTACATGAACCCGTAGTCGACTTATTTCAAGCATTGAAAAACCAAGTAAAATATGCAATCGTAGATGGCACCTATGCCGCGAATCAAGTAAAACCCTCAGGCCCATACTACGGGCCAATAGAACCCGGAGAAGTAGTTAAAATGGATCTCATCATAGCTGGAAAAGACCCAGTAGCCGTAGATGCGGTAACCAGCAGGGTCATGGGTTTTGACCCCGCAAAAATAAAAATTATAAGCATAGCAGCTGAAAGAGGTCTTGGAGAAATAGAAAACATTGAAGTTGTCGGCGAAGAGGCAAAACCCTTCAAAAAATTCAAAGCAAGCTTCAAAGGAAGAATAATATCGTTCATGAGTAGAATTTGGACTACTAAAGTACTGAATCCCCTTGTAAACCCATTAGCAAAGAAACTTTTTGGGCCGCAAATGGTTACCTTAAGTAAGGCACAAGAAGAGGTCGGTGAGGGTAAGAAAGGAGAAGTTGTTCTCATAGGTGAATGCGATGGATGCGGAGTCTGCGTTAAATCCTGTAAAGTAAACAACATTAAGCTTGTAAACGGAAAACCAGTGATAGGCGACAGATGCATAAAATGTTTCATATGCGTAGAGGTTTGCCCAAAATCAGCTCTGGCAATTCAATAACTAACCGACACCTACACTAACATTAAAGTTGACCATCACGCTTAAAGTAAGATTACTTTTCTAGTGAAAAGCTAATCTTCATCGAATTCAAAGGTCGATAATTTGTAAAGTATAATAGCAAGTATAAGTAGTGAGAACTGTAGATAAAAGGGTGATAGCGGCGAAATTCTATACGCCATAATACCAGCGATCAAAGGAGCTGCAATTCCAAATATTTTGTGCATCGAAGATATTGCACCTAAAATGCTTCCTCTCTTATCAGAGGGTATAAATTCGAAGAGATAAGATCGATGAAATATCAGCCAAATAGTGTGGCCAAATTCCATAACCATAGTTGCTATGAAAAGAAGCATAAAAGTTCGTATTGAGTTTAAATTCCAATACTCTATATTTGCGGTGAATATCGCGTAAATAGTCATTAAAATAACCCCTGTATAAAGCATTTTAAACCTACTTTTCTTACCAGCCTTGTCGGCGGCGAAAGACGCCAAAATACTTGTCCCAGAAATAGCGACCTCTATAAGGATTACGAAGAAAACACTAAGCGATAAAACATTATAAACGTAATTATCCAAAACTAGTCCGTAAGTTAAACCGAAACTAAAGACTATAAGTATTTCAGCAGCAGCTACAGGTAAAATCTGCCTAGGAATACTGGTAAATCTTCCTTCCTCTTTTAATCTGACTGTTTGAGATGTTTCAGGAAGCCATTTCCAAATATACATTAAAAAGAACATCGAAGATAGACCGGAAACCATGAAAAGTATTCTAAAGGCTTCAAGAGATGTAAAGAAAAATCCAAGTAAAGCCCCGATAAGGGGGAATGTAATGAACTGCGCAGCTTCAGGTAGAGCCATGTGATAAACATACACTTTTTCTCTAATTTCCTCTGGGTAAGCATCTCTTTCATAGACTTGATAAGAGACTGTAAATACTCCACCAATCCTTTCTAAAAGACTACCCAAAATTATGTGAATGGGCGAAGTCGCATAAGCATAAATAAAATTTGCCATACCAAAGGTTACTTCTATGATAGACATGGCAGTTCTAACCGAAAGGGCTTTATCTAACGCTTTACCAATCAAAAAAGTAAAAATAACACTCATTAAAGCAGAAATAGTGTAAAGAAGACCAGCTATTTCAACATTGAATCCTAGTTTAAACAGATAAACTGGAAATATAACGTCAACAACTAGGAAAGGTGAAGCAAGGGTATAATAAATTATAAGTCTCCTAGCAGCGAGTGGGAACGACCTGAACTCTTCAAACATGATGGTTCCCTCAAACAGGGAATGTGCGTATAGCGAGAAAACGATTAGAATAAAAAGATTTTGCTTAAAGGCAGTTGATATTTTAATTTCAAATTAAGATAAGTGATATTCTATAAATACATCAATGGAAGCGATACTAATAATATCAGTAATCAGTATGGGAATTTTAATGAACTATATTCTAACATTGAAGATTTGAAATTGTATTTTGGATATATATGTGAAACGTTACGATCTTTTTCAAAGGTCAAAACAGGTTTAGCTTGTTACTTTGATTTTGCGAAATTTTTAAGTTTAGATGGTAATCTCTGTGATTTTTCTAAGGATAATTATATAAATAGCGTGACACATAGTTTATCATCACATCTAACCATGAAACAGTATTTTACGAAGCCAGATAGGACGTACTGTTGAATAAAAACTAATTTGTCGAGGTTAGACGATTGAAAGATGTTAAAGAAGAAATTTCAGAGATACTAAATGAGATACTGCAAATTGTTGAGAAAACAATTGAAATAAATCTGAAAAAATATCCGGATCGCATATTTTCCCAATACAATTCTCCAGAAACATACTTAGACATAATAGACAACATTTTCTCCGATTTCTTTCGTGAAGTAGAAAGACTCAAAAGCTATCTAAAAATTAGGAAAGAACTTTACAGAACACTAAGAGAACTCATCACAACAATCCAATTAACAACTAAAGACATGGAAATAACACCAAATGAAGTAAGAATCCTAATACTTCCAATATATAAGAGGCTACTGGATATAAGATTGGAAGATATGAAAATAATCAAAGAAATAGAGAAAGAAGCAAAAATTCTAGAAGTAATTAGTGAACATTCAAAAAATTCTCTGAAAAGAATTGAATTAGCATCAAAGATCTTGGGTTATGATAGGAAAAGAAACACAGATGATTTAGAAGAAGCAATGATGTTACTGGTCCAAGAAAACACAGCAGATGCGAAAAAGAAAATCGAACAAATAAAACAACGACTACAACAATTTGAAAACTCTACAAACACCTAAAATTCATCCAGTATACTCAGCCCACTATAATAATATTTCGATCAAATAAAAGTGTTTAAAAACTTCTGAGATATGTTAATATTCGGATGATGACGGCTGGGACAGCAACAGAAAAGATGACGAATTTGCCGATTGCTGACTTCTATATCTCTACACTCTAAAATTAGAATGCTTAAACACATTTTATTCTCAAAGCCAAGCTTAATACAGATCGTATTCAACAAGTTACTTTAGAAACAAGCTGTGAGAAAGCATTAAAAGAACTTTTCTAATTTCAAGGAGGAGGTAGAATAAAGATAGTTTTATAAATTCTTAAGGACGTACAGGGTTCAATTCAATATTAAATGGGAGAACCATTAGCGAAATAAGTTATTTCATAGCTTTAACTATAATTAAACCACTTTTTTCCGACATCTCATAGTCTTTTACACAGTTTTTTAATTCTTCTTCTACTTCTGCGCTAGTATATGTGAATTTCTCTATGAAACTCATACATCTCTTAGCTAAATGTTTAATCCAAATATTATCAACCTCCTTAGTTAGAACTAGTAGCATGTCTCCTCCAGGCTTCAAACGTTCCGCTACACACTTTATAGGATTTGCAATTTTTGGCAATCTAATTAAACAAATCACTTTATCAAATTCCTTTTGAGGAAGATGAGAAACTATTTCCACTCTACCAAGTTTACGTTGTTTTGCTAAGTAAAGCATTGGAGAACTAATGATACGCGTTTTTGGCTGATCAAAGTATAAATATACGTGAACATGTCTACAGCTGTTTATAAACCATTTAACCATTGAAAGAGGGAAAATCGTAGAACAAAAAACCTCATCATTCAACCTTATATCCATCGATTTCAGCAGATTTACCCAGAAGTCTTCAAAATTTATCCATAGACTTTCAAAAGTTCTTTCATACATACCAACTAGCTTTTCAACTTCTCGTTTCCCCTTTTCGGTTATAACATACATTTTTCTCCTTCTATTCTTAGATTCGTCCCAGTAACCTTTAATGTATCCCTTTGCCTCAAGTTTTTGAAGAGCTGGATAAACTACACCTGAACTAGGCTCTTTTCCCCTTATTTCGGACATGATTTTCTTTAATTCGTAACCGTAAAGAGGCTTTTCCAAGAGCAGCAGAAGAATTGGAATTTGAAACCATCCAAGTTCTGTAAACTTCTTAAACATTTAATTCACCATTCTTATTCCCTTAATATAAACTATAGCTTAAAACACGTTATATGCTTTAACATGGACAAGGTTTTTGGGAGGGGAACTAATTATGTAACCTGCATGAAAACACTATGAAATTTGTTAAAATAAAAACTAAAATAACTCCTATGTTAATCCTCGATGGAGCAGAAATAAGTACTAAATGATACTAAAGTGTTAAGGGCATAACTTGCAATGTAGAGCAACATATATAAGCAGTTTAATATTTTCATTTGCTACACTAGGTGATACCCTATGTACAGTGTCCTGAGAATGATACTATTGTTTTTAATGACCCTAGGTGCTGGAATACTGGCGAGTTTAGTCGGTATTGGTGGAGGCGTAATTTTCGTCCCAATATTCAATCTTTTCGTGGGACTGCCAATTGAAGATGCTATTGGAACATCTATGTTCACAATTATATTTACCGCCTTATCTGGCAGCATTTACTACGCAAAAGAGAAAAGAATAGATTACAAAACCGGACTATTAATGGAAATTACCACAATACCTGGCGCAATAATTGGTGCTACCACTACAGAACTACTCCCCGAGACAATTCTAAAAATAATTTTCTTCTCGTTTCTCTTCTTCTCAGGTTTTAAACTAATTAGAAAAAAGGACGCAAAAAAATCTTCCAACTTCACCTTTAAGAGACCACGTCTAAAATTTTTGAATATCGGATGGGAAAGGAAATTTATTGACACGCAGGGAAAGGAATGGTCATATTTCGTCAACATACCTGTGATGTTAATAAGTGGATTCCTCGCTGGCTTCATTTCAGGGCTTCTTGGAATAGGTGGAGGAACACTAAAAGTACCCTTACTCGCAATTATACTGGGAGTGCCGGTACACATCGCAACTGCAACATCTACCTTCATGATCCTACTTACAAGCACAAGTGGTGGAATAACGCATCTTTATCTAGGACATGTACATCTTGAAATAGTTTTAGTAGCTGCTCTTGGAGCAATCCTAGGCGCACAAATGGGGCCAAGACTAAACATAAAGGTATCTCCAAGATATCTAAGAAAAATAGTTGGAGCAGTATTAATTTTAGTTGCAGCAAACATGGCATACAACACCATTCAACTCCTAACAACACCCTAACGCTTCACATTCCCATTTACATGCCTAAAACAAAACAGTGAAATTTAACATATATTATTGACCCGTTTAATCGGTTTTCATCTATTTTCTCTTACAAGTCTTGTGCTTAGATATCTTGCACCATAATCCGGAAGAATTGTTACAACTTTTTGTCCGTCGCCAAGTCCCAATTTTTGTCCCAGTCTAATTGCTGCTAATACATTGGCTCCAGAGGATATCCCTAGAAATAGACCTTCTTCTCTTGCTAACCGCCTAGCCATTTGAATAGCTTCATCACTACTAATTAACATCCATTCATCAACAAGATGCCTATAACGCTTAACTATCTCAGGTACAAACCCGTCACCTATGCCCTCAATTTCATGTTTACCCCATTTACCAAGAGAAATCGTAGGACATTCAGCAGGCTCCATACCTGCAACATAAATATTTGGATTATATTCCTTCAGTCTTTTAGCAATTCCAATCAGCGTTCCACCGGTACCTACCCCTGCAACAAAAGCATCAATTCTACCCTTGGTCTGCTCTAAGATTTCCCTTCCAGTTGTTTCATAATGTGCTTTCACGTTTTCTTCATCACTCCACTGGTCAAAGAAATAATATTTGCCGGGATGTTCTTCAGCTAGCTTCTTAGAGTACTCTAGGGAGTGGAAAACATCGCTTTCACCGCCAGGAGTATGTACTAGTTCTGCCCCGTAGGCTTTTAATATAAGCATCCTTTCCTCGCTCATTTCCTCCGGTATTATGATCATCACCTTATAGCCAAGATAAGATCCAACAGCAGCAAAAGCAATCCCAGTATTACCGGTGGTTGGAACAACAAGAGTCATCCCAGGTTTAAGCTTTCCGCTTCTTTCGGCGGCACGAATCATGTAAAGCGCTATACGATCCTTAACACTACCACTAGGATTTAAGAACTCAGCTTTAGCCCACACTTCGAATGGTAATCCTTTAGTGACCTTAGTTAGCTTTAATAGCGGCGTATTACCGATCATTTCAAGCATATTACTGGAAATCCTCATCTGAACCCCTAACCTCCGTTATAAATTAATCGTATAAAAAACAATAATATTAAATACTTGTTAAAACCCTTGCACATTCAAATAGTAGTAATGCTCTCTCAGAGCGTGTTTTGTTTTATCTACTTTGAGCATAAAGCTCGATTAGGATAGCGATTATTCTTATGAGGATGTTTGCAAAGTCTAGGAAGAAATGTAAAGCGCCAAGTACCCATTCGTTGTCTTGAAGACGTGTTCTTATTTGATAAGTGTCGTACATAACTAAAAATACGAAGAGAAGTATAACACCTAGATCTACCGCTATTCTAAACCAACTTGCTTGAACAAAGATTTCAGCAATAGTTAATCCAATCGCAACAAGTAGAAAGAAGAAAAGCCACCAACTCCAATGTGACAAATCTTTCTTAGTAACAAATTGATATATCACGGCTATAACAAATACCCCTGAAGTTAAAATCAACGCTTCAGGAATAATTTTCGCATTCACTAAGTCAGCTATGTAAAAAATGGATCCAAAAAGGCCAACCCCAGTGGACAATGCAAAAAGCGTAGATGTCACCACATTTATAATCTTAATTTTCGCTGTGAGATATGCTACCACGAAAAACAAGAAGTAAAGAACTGTAACACCGATTAAACCAACTGGTGTAAGAAGGATTGCCTCCGCAACACTGGCAGCTTTAAAACCGAAAAATCCTTCTAAAGTTTTTGCAGTCGTATAAGCTCCTATAGTCATTACAATTATAAGCCAGGTCAAAAAGGGGAAAACTTTATTCCTAATGGTTTCACTTCTCATTGAAAGCACCTAATGTCTTCTTCAAGTGACTCTATTAACGATGGATAGAGTGAAATATTTCTCGCAGCTAGCTATATTAATATTCCTCTCTGCCTTTTTGTTGCAATGTCTTTCAAAACAGGTTTTATAAGTAGTTAATGTATCTTGGCTTTAAAGTCAGAGAAATTTTCTTAGAATCTCTAACATCTTACTGACACATATAGATTAAATCTTTTATAGAAGTTAAAGACCTACCATCATCTTCGCTAAGTTCTTCATTTATTGTAGCGTGACTAATATCTTTACTTGGTTGATGCAGGTTATAACATCTATAAGAGTCTCCTTTTTTCGATTTCAACGATCTCATGTTAAGTTTCTTCACTTCGAACGTAAAAACTACTATTTGGTAAGTGTTTTTGATGTATGATATGAAGATTGCGCGTTTTTCTGAGATAATCATGCTTCGGATGATTCTTCTACTTTTAGCCGAGTTAAATTCCTAAACTACTTTTTAAAGGATTATTGAGGCTTACAGGTCAAAAATACGCAAAACTAATTATCACTTATTAATACGTGATTGCTACGTGAACTATTGAATCGAAAAACTTATAGGTAGAAATATCGGATAGCCTTTTCCTCAAGATATGTGTATTTTGCCCAGAGGAAAATTGTATGGTAATAAAACAAAAAATAAATTTATCACAGTACACGAGCTATCTGCAAAATATCTCGACGTTATCATCAAGTTCCCATAAGGAACCAAAAACGAAGATTACAATGAAAAGATGATAAGATATGCTGACCAGTAAAACAGTAAGCCAATTGCAAGTCAATAGTGAAGCAGCAACAGATTTCGATGTCAAGCAGTTAAAAAACGTTATATACGATGGTATTTTCTCACGTACCATGACAACTTTAACTGGAGGCCCCCTCTTCATCGCGTTTATCCTTTCAATGGGCGCAGGCAACGCTCTTGTAGGTCTTATCATAGGATTCTCATTTATCAGCCAGCTTTCCCAAATACCAGCCATATTTTTAGTTGAAAAAACTGGGAAAAGAAAGCTTATATCGTTTTCCGCTTCCGCCATCAGCAGAATTTTATGGATAGTAATTGCATTAACTCCGCTTATTTTCTCTGGAAATTTAATTTTCCTCGCAATTATTTTTTTAATAGCATCTTCTATAGCAAACATCTCTACTTGTAGCTGGAATTCATGGATGCGGGACCTAATACCCATGAACATAAGAGGAAGATTTCTTGCAAAAAGACTTAAACTAAGCTTTATCCCAGGAATGATTCTAAGCATCGTCGGGGGTATTTTCATAGATTATTGGAGAAAAAACTATCCTGGAAGCGAGTCATACGGGTACTCCATACTTTTCATGTTAGGGGCTTTCTTAGGCATAATTAGCTTACATTTCATTTTACATATTCCTGAACCTTCAATAAAAAGAGAAAACAAATATCTCAAAGCCCTAATTCAGCCCTTCAAAGATAAAAACTTTAGAAGACTCGTAATAGCGATGGGATTATGGAGCTTTGCAGTAAACATGGCTTCTCCATTCTTCGCCGTATACATGTTAAAAATCCTCAATTTCTCAATTTCCCAAATAATGATTTTAACGGTTATAAGCCAGCTATCCAACACATATTTCTTAGGTATTCTCGGCAAGCTTTCCGATAGATTTGGAAATAAACCCGTACTCACAGTAAGCAGCAGCACTTTCATAATTTGCATTTTAGCATGGACCTTTACAACTCTACCAGAAAAACACTTACTAAGCTTACCACTACTCGTTGTAATACATGTATTAATGGGTTTATCAATGGCAGGTACAAATCTAACAATAGGGAACATAGCCGCAAAACTATCAAACCCAAAAAATGCCACAGCATATCTTGCAAGCATCTCCGTAGTAAATTCTATGCTCTCAGGGATCGCAGCCATACTTGGCGGGCAGACAGCAGACTTCTTCATTAAAAGAGAACTTGTCTTCACATTACAATGGAAAGAACCAAGCAAGCAGTTATCGATACCAATTCTCGACTTTCAAGGATTTGACTTTCACTTCTTACTAGCATCTTTTATCGGATTTATTTCACTTCACCTGTTGAGCCGGGTTAAAGAAGTAGGTGAAGAACCAACGGAAAAAGTAATGCATGAGGTCATAAACGAGGTCAAAAAAGATTTAAAAAGCTTAACAGCAATTTGGAAACCTTACCGCAGAATGCCGCAGATTCCACAAATCCCAGCATATCTAATGAATATGGGAAAAATAAAGAGAGAGACAAATTTTCCATCTCAAC
>JAUQZC010000020.1 GCA_030587435.1 Candidatus Baldrarchaeota archaeon
GAAGCTGAACAAGATGGGAGCAAAAAGAGTCCCCTATAAGAGAGGATATTTCTGGAAATTAAAGAAGAAAATAGAAGTTGGAGAGGTAATAAAAATTTGATTAGCGACAAAGAAGCAGAAATAATGTTACAAAAAGCTAAGAGGGAATTAAGAACAGCTAAAAGGAATCTTGAAGACAAATTATATCCCGAAGCGGTGTTTGATGCCCAAAGAGCAGCTGAAAAAGCCATAAAAGCTGCAATTAGAATAACAGGCCATGAATACGCAAAGGACCATGATCCATCAGGACTCTTTGGAAGAATAATGTTAAAAGAATTAAAAGATAAAATACCAGAAGATTTCCTTAAAGAAGTGCCAAGGCTCGGAAAGGCCATGAATAAACTTGCAAAACTACGTTTATTAGTTGAATATCCACTTGAAAGTGGCGGCGAAATCATACCGCCGTGGGAACAAGTAGATCGTCAAACGGCTGAAAAATCAGTTGAATCCGCTGAATCTATAATTCTCTGGGTTAAAAAATTCATTAAATGGTGGAAATCTGTCTCTAAAAACAAACATCAAAAGTAGATAGTTACTTCCTAACTTTTAAAATCATCCATTCACCAAAATTCCTTAGAATAGGCTTAATTCCCAAGGCTTTTCTAATAAATCCAAAGAGAAGATCTGGTGTGTATAATTGTTCCTTTGGATGTGGCGCCACGGTAGTTTCCCGCGTCCAGTCAACTATGACTAAAATACCACCGGGCTTTAACACTCTATACATCTCCTTCAAACTTCTTACTGGATCTGAAAAATGATGAAAAGACATAATAGAAGAGACTCTATCAAAAAAGTTATCTTTAAATGAAAGCTCTTCAACCCTAGCCTTTTTGAGAACAACTATCTTATCTAATTTCTCTTCCTTTAACCTACTAAAAGCTTTTTCTAAAGCGTTTTCAGAAGGATCAATAGAATATACGCGTCCATTTGTACCTACAGCTTTTGCTAAGAGCGCTGCTGCAAAGCCAGAACCGGTACCTACATCTAAAACGACTTGCCCTTCTTTTATTTCACTAAAAGCCAAGAATTCTTTCTTAATTTCTTCTTCAAACGGTCCAAACGTTTTAATCATCCCCGCGTACTATATGCGGATTATTAGGTATTTTAATAGCTTTCACGCAAACAAACCCTTTGCCACTAACATCGTCAGCAGGATCCTCAATACGGTGCTTATCACGTGGACCATAGCTGAGTGTAGCCTTATAACCTGCCACCTTAAACATACATTCTTCTAACATTCTTTCTATTTCTTCTACGGTATAAAAATGAGCGTGACGGTAAAAAATATTGCCTTGTTTCGCTTTTTCGATATAAAATTCTCCCCATAAAGAGTCTTTTGGGACAATGCAAGCTGCCAAAAAACCGTGTTTTTTGAGAACCCTCCAAATCTCGTTGAGAGAAGCTTTTGGTTCATCTAAAAAACATAAGGTAACAATCATTATCACGTAGTTAAATATTTCACTACGAAAAGGTAGGTTCTCACCTACAGCTCGAACAACATTTACCCCTCGGTCTTTAGCTATTCTTAACATACCTACTGCAGGATCAACACCAACCTTAACACCAATCTCAACCGAAAAAATTCCAGTGCCAACTCCAACATCAAGCCCAACACCGCTAAGCCCCAAAGCTTTAACGGCTCTTAACTCGCACTCAAATACCTCCCTATTTCTAACATACCAAGAATCGTACCTCCACGCATATTTATCAAAAACATAGCTTGAAGACATTTACTACATTTGCCCCCTTACGTGAACATGCGTAGATAACAATACTTAGCCTGTTTCCTATGCTTGACATTATTTCGTCATTAAGATTTTACTAAAAAAGACACTTTAATGTTTTTATTCAGTTTTTCTTTATAAATATCAAGTGAACTAGGGTTATAAGAAGTCTAGAAGAAAGATAAGTTAATGGTAAGAATTATTAAATTAGCTATTTGGATTACTTTTAGTGATTTGGTGATTGCATGTCAAGGTGGGATATAGAAGCCGAAAGATGGTTTAAAGATGCTTTAGAAGATCTACACGTAGCAGAAGATTTACTTAAACTATCACATTATGCTGCTTCATGTTTTCATTCGCAGCAAGCAGCTGAAAAAGCTTTAAAAGCTGCCCTATACAAGAAAGGCGTTGAAGCACGTGGACATTCAGTATACTCACTTTTACTGAGAGTAGGTCAAGAATACGAAGAAGATATCGAATATTTGGAAGGCTATGCAAAGTTCCTTGATAAACATTACACTCCACCTAGATATCCTAACTTACATCCAGGTATCGAGTTACCTGCGCACAAACTTTATGTTACGGAGGATGCAGAAAAATGTTTAGAAGCAGCAAGAACCGTGATGAATTTCGTGAAAAGATTATTGAAAAGTTAAATAACGAACTTTCAAAAATTAGAGAAATACTTGACAACTCTGGGAAGAAAGTTAGAATAATAGGTTTAACTGGAAGTTTTGCCCGTGGTGATTGGCATGTGGAAAGCGATATAGATATTATCATCGTTTGCGATAACGTTTCAGGCCCTCATTGGAAAAGATTGGATTTACCTACCATAGTTATCAATAATCACGTAGTGGAGTATCACATTTATTCTCCAGAAGAATTTGAAATCCTTTCAAAAGATGCCAGAATGATCGTATACGACTTATTTGCTGACGGAATAATTCTCTACGCAGACAAAGAATATCTAAGTAAAGTAAAAAAAATCTTTGATCAAGCCGTAAAGGAAATGAATGTAATCAGAGAAGGCAAGTTCCTAATAAGAAACTTAAAGCAATAAGTATCAAGCCCAAATATACAAAACAACCTAAAAAGATATTAGGTTGAAACTTCAAGCCTTCTAAATAAAAATGAAATCTTATGTTGCTGTTTGAAATTTATTCTTTTTCTAGTTCCTTTAGACGTTTTTCGATTTCCTTTAGTTGCTGTGCTAGAAATTCCTTCTGCTCTTTTAGCATCGCTATTTCATCTTCTTTGCTCATTGCTGGAAAGCCCATCGGCATCGGTGGCATCATTACACTCGGATAAGACTGTTGCTGCGGTTCGGAGGTTTTCGGAGTCTGTGTTTGTTGACCGAACTGTGGAAACATTTGAGGTAACATTCCACTTTGCATTAGCCATTGTGCCATTGGTGGAAGCCCTGTCGGAGATCTACCAAGCCAACCTGGGGAGTATCCAAATCTCAACCATCCTGGTAGTCCGGTGAGATAGTACATGTTTCTTCTTCTCCATCGCCAGCCCATCGTTTATCACCTCCATTTTGTGTATATGCACAAAATACTTATAAACATTTCCATAGTTAGCTTCCTAAATAGCTCAAAAACCATTTAAATTTAAACTTAGATCATCTAAAATAATACCTTCTCATATTGAGGCCTTTTCATTCTTGAAGAAATAAACTCCAACAATCTTTCAAGCACTTCATCCGTAACTACATGTTCAAGTTTACATGCCTCTTTTTCAGCCTCATCGTCACTTAAACCCAGGACTTCAGCCAGAAACACCTTAAAAATCAAGTTTCTTCTTAATACTTTTACCGCTTCATGAAAACCTTTATCTGAAAGTTTAACCCCAATTCTAGGCTTATAAGTTACCAATCCCAATTCATTAAGTTTTTTAAACATTTGAGTTACCGATGGCGCCTTAATTCCAAGCTGTTTAGCTACTTCAACCGTACCAACGTACCTTTTGTCTCCTCCCAGTGTGAGAATAATCTTAATGTAGTCTTCAATACTTTTGTTCATAACTTCTCACCAATAATGTAATTATGCACAAAATATTTATAAGCTTGCCTATTCCTAAAATATCTGTGTATGTGTTTACATAGGTATTTCTGTCGACTTAAACCCAATTTAGCGAAAATTAAATTAAAATGGGCTATAATGTGCATAAAGACATTAAAAGAACAAACACAATAAAATACTCCAGCAGTAGAATCTAAATTTTTAAGGAGGGGATATCATGAAAATAAAAATCTTAGTTGATAATAAAATTGCCCTAAATGGAACTATAGCAGCATGGGGCTTTTCAGCATATGTCGATAACGGAAAAACGAAGATACTTGTAGATACAGGACCAAGTCTTAGAACACTAGAAAACAATGCCAAAGTTATTGGCGTAAATTTGGATGAAATCACGGCAATATTCATATCTCATCTGCATAGCGATCACTGCGGAGCATTAGAACCCCTTATAAACAACTATGAACTAGATGTACCAGTCTTCATTCCGTCTAGGCGGTACCGGGGTTGGAAACTTAAATTTGGAAAACTTGTCTACGTTAGCAAGCCCATGAAAATAATTGATGAAATGTACTCAACTGGACCGCTTGGGATGTGGCTCAGCGAACATTCATTCATAGCTAAAATCGATAGTGATTCATCGATTCTTATAACTGGCTGTGCTCATCCAGGTATTGTAAAAATTCTTGAATATACCGTAAAAACGCTGAGATTCAATATTTTAGCTGTGATTGGGGGTATGCATTTAATAGGTGTAGACCGCTTTAAGCTGGAAAAAATAGTAGAAAAAATAAATAGCTTTAAAGTCGAGCACATTTGTCCCTGTCATTGCAGTGGTGACGATTTTCTAAAAGTTTTGTTAAACAGATTTTCCGGGAAAGTTCATCGTTGTGGATGTGGTGTAACTATTAATTTAGATGCTTAGATGCTCTATTTTTGACGATAAGTTTATATTGGTATATCAATGTATATTATTGTGCATAAGCACAAAAAGGATGGTGAACAAAATGGCATGGTGGTGGGGTCGTGGCTTCGGTAGATTCTGGTACTGGTGGAATCCGTTTACAACAGCGTTAGCTAGCAGAGGATACTATTACATAGGCCCCTGCAGATGCGGATTCGGGCCACATGCCTTCTACATGACACCAACAGGGCAAATAGTACATGCATGGCAACTATACGGCTTCCCATATGCACCATACCCATGGACACCACTAGGATTCCCTGGTGTAGCTCCAATGAGACCTGAAGACGAACTGAGGATGCTAGAAGATCAAAGAAAGATGCTGGAAAAACAATTAGAAGAAATTAATAAAAGATTAAAAGAATTAAGAGGTGAGGGATAATGCCTTGGGGTTGGGGCGGGAGAGGATGGCGTGGCTGGGGACGCGGATGGGGTAGAGGCTGGTGCTGGTGGTTCTTCTTCTGGGGACCATGGAGCACAACATGGTGGTACCCATGGACATATTATACACCATATATGCGATGGACACCTTACTACCCCTATTACACCTACCCGTACTACGGTTGGTGGTAAATAGACAAGGAGGGTAAAAATTGACTAAAGAGAGAATAGTAGTTGCAACACAAGGACCAGGCGGACTAGACGACTACGTCTCACCAATATTTGGTAGATGCCCAACATACACCGTAGTTGACGTAGAAAATGGCAAAATCACAAGAGTAACTGTTCAACAAAATACGGCAATGGCATCTCCCATGGGAGCTGGTATTCAAGCAGCGCAAATCATAGCTAATTTAGGTGCAAACGTCGTCATAGCAGGGAATTTTGGTCCAAATGCCTTTGCGGCATTAACATCTCTGGGAATTAAAGTGATGGCAGGAATTATGGGTGTAAAAGTTAGAGACGCCATTGAACAATATATTGCTGGAAAATTACAACCCATAGCAGCTCCAACCGCACCGATGCATATGGGACTAACACCGCCAATGGCAAGACCATCAGTTACACCAACTGCGCCAACCGCATCTGCGATTCCATTAAGACCTCAAATATCAAAAGAAATGGAAATCCAAATGCTAGAAAACCAAAAGAAGCTAATTGAAGAACAATTGAAAGCCGTAGAAGAAAGAATAAAAGAGTTAAAAGCAAAGTTAGGAAAAGAATAGGTGAAAAATATGGTACGAATAGTTGTATCTTCAGCACCACCAGGAGGACTTGATGCTGCAGTTGATTTTAGATTTGCCAGATGTGCCTTCTTCACGGTCATAGATGTTGACAATGGAAAAATTAGAGAAGTTAAAGCGGTCGCAAACACGGTAACCACTGTTCCACATGGAGCTGGTATTCAAGCAGTTCAACTAGTTTCAACACTGGGCGCAAACGTTGTAATTACAGGAAACGTCGGCCCTAATGCGTTCATGGCACTACAACAAATAGGAATCCAAGCCTTTTCATGCCCACCAGGAATAACAGTAAGAGATGCTGTACAAAAATACTTAGCCGGAGAACTACCTCCAATTACAGGGCCCACAGGGCCAGGACATATGGGTATGGGTCCAGGAATGGGTCGTGGACGCGGAGCAGGCATGGGCAGGGGACGTTGGAGAGACACAGGTAGTTGGTGAATTCACTAAGTTTAGGAGGAAAATCTTTGAATGTGGCAGAGCTTCTCAATGAAACGCATAAATTCAATGTACCAACGATTTGCGTTACGGGCGGTAAAGGTGGAACAGGAAAATCAACGATAGCTGTTAATCTTGCAATCTTTTTTACCCTATTAGGGAAAAAGGTTTTACTGGCAGATTGCGATGTTGATGCTCCCAATATAGCAATTCTTCTCAACGTAAATTTAGGTTCTCGTGAAGAGGTCCATCAATTTGTGCCTCAATTTAATTTAGATAAATGCATTAAATGTGGAAGATGCGCAGAAGTTTGTAGAAGTCACGCCATACTCCATGTTAAAAATAGTTTTCCCATATTTTTTAAAAGTCTGTGTACAGGATGTGAAGCCTGTAAACTAGTCTGCAAATCTCAAGCAATAGAGGAAGGATATAAAGTAATTGGATGGACATCTACAGGTTCCGCATATAACATAGACATTGTTTCAGGCGAGCTTAAGCTGAAAGAAGCTGAGTCAGCAGCTGTTGTAATAGCTGTAAAGGAAAGAATACAAAAAATGTTGAATACAAATAAATATGATCTGGTTATTATTGACACTGCTCCAGGAGCACATTGCGATGTAGCTCGTTCAATGATAGGTTCAGATATTGCTTTAGCTGTCACCGAACCAACACCTTTCGGGGCACATGACCTAGACCTAATATTAAGGCTTGCTGAGAGAATTAATGTGAAAATGAAAGTTGTTCTAAACAGATCAAATCTTTTAGAGAACCATGACGTTATTGAAGAGATTTGTAAAAAACATTCAACAGATATTATTGCAAAAATCCCACTGGATGACCATATTCTTAGAAGCTATGTAAAAGGAAAGCCTGTTCTCCTAGACAACCTAGATAGCCCCGGTGCAAAAGCTTTGATTGAATTAGGAGGAAAAGTTAAAGGAGTACTTGAAATATGAAAGAAGTAGTCGTTGTAAGTGGCAAAGGCGGTGTCGGCAAAACAAGTTTAACAGCTTCATTAGCTTACTTGTTTTCTTCAAACAATGCGCGTTTAATGGTTGTCGATACGGATGTTGATGCTCCTAATCTAGCTCTTCTTCTTAAAGGAGAAAAAGTGGAAGAAATAAGTGTTAAAGCATCGGAAAAAGCCTTCATAGATTATGCTAAATGTGACGGCTGCGGAATGTGTGTTAAATATTGTAAAGAAAACGCTATACTTTGGGATTCGAAGGAAAATAAACCGTATATTTTTGATGTTTTCTGTGAAGGCTGCGGCGTCTGTAGTGTGGTTTGTCCTAGAAAAGCAATAAAAATAGAACTTGTTGAAAACGGTTCGATAGTTATTTCACGTTCAACATACGGTTTTCTAGTGGTTACAGGTCAATTAAAAATAGGTGAAGCAGGTTCAGGAAAAATAGTTATGGAAGTCAAACTAAAAGCTAATGAAATTGCGAAGAAAAACAAAGCTGACATTCTTCTTGTAGATGGTCCGCCTGGCACTGGTTGCCCAGCTATAGCAGCAGTCTCAGGTGCTCACTACGCCATATTAATAACTGAACCTACACCGGCATCTCTAAGCGATTTAAAAAGAATATATGAGATTGTTAAACATTTTCAAGCTCCAAGCGGACTTGTGATAAACAAAGCTGATTTAGAGGAAAACTTTAAAAAAGAAATTTACAAGTTTGCGGAAAGAGAAGGTATTCAAATTCTTGGAGAAATCCCCCTTGATAACGCGATCCCCTACTCACTTGCACAGGGAATTCCAGTCATTGAATACGCACCAAATAGTCCTGCTTCAAAATCCATAAAGAAAATTGCTGAAAAAATACTACAAACACTTCTAGGTGAATAATAATGAATAAAGAGGAAAAAGATGAAAAAAGCGTAGAAAAGGAATCCACGCCTGAAAAGCCGAAATTTAAGGTTTCTGGTGGAAGACTTATAATAGAACATAAGAAAATTGCTGAAAAAATGAAAAACATCAAACATAAAATAGTTATAATGTCCGGTAAAGGCGGAGTCGGTAAAACAACAGTCGCCGTTAACTTAGCATTTGCACTTGCATGGAAAGGCTACCAAGTAGGCATACTCGACGCAGACATACACGGACCAGATGTCCCCAAAATGCTCGGAGTTGAAGGACAACACCCAATGGGAGGACCAATGGGAATATTCCCAGTCATAGGACCACTAAACATCAAAGTAATGTCCATGGAACTCCTACTAAAAGATCCAAAAACACCAATCATATGGCGAGGCCCCCTAAAAATGAAAGTAATCGAACAGTTCCTATCAGATGTAATATGGACAGCCCTAGACTTCTTAGTCGTCGATCTACCACCGGGATGCCTATCATCCTCCACATTAATTGATACAACAAATGGTCCAATACCTATTTCTGAAGTTAAACCTGGAATGAAAGTATATTCATATAATTCGGGAAAAATCGTAACACGAAAAGTTCTAGACGTAATACCACAGGGAATTTATCCAGTGTATAGACTTAGAACAACATCAAGGGTTATTGAAGCAACGCCAAATCATCCCTTTCTAAAATACCATCGTAGACTATATTGGGTAAAACTTAGTCAACTTAAGGCAGGCGATAGAATACTAGTTGTTAAACGTTTACCAGATGGGGAACCATACATTCTTCCACAAATACCAAGGAATCCTCAAGACAGAACCAATGTTGATTATCCGAGGGAAACGACACCTGATCTTATGAGAATCTTAGGCTTCTTTTTGGGAGATGGATTTATACACAGAGATAGAACCAGTTTAAGAATAGAATTTTGCGAGCCTAAAGATGGCAAGTTTAGAAGCAAGTATAAGCAATTACTGAAGAAAGTATTCAACTGTCACGTATATGAAGACGAGAGAAGACTTATAGTCTTCTCTAAAAGATTGGCTACTTTATTCCAAAAACTAGGACTTACAGGCCATGCTAAACAAAAAAGAATTCCTTCATGGGTATTTAACTTGCCAACAAACCAGAAACTTGCCTTCATTGAAGGATATTGCGATGCAGACGGATGTTGGCGGGACAGAGTACAAAAACGACCTTTTGGTACAGTCAAAAGTTCATTAATGGCATTTTGCTCTACCAATTCCATGCTTATAACTCAACTGAAAGAACTTTGTATTAGTTCAGGGTTAAGAGTATCCAATATTAGAAAAAGAGAAAGAACTGTTAAACTTCCATCTGGTAAAACTATCTCCGCTATGCACTATGAGTTTGAAGCCAAGCAGTACGATAGAAAAAGAGCGAGTAATAAACTGGGGGCGCAGATAGAACGAATTAAATCTATAGAGTTTGCGGGTTACAAGGAAGTATGGGATTTACAGGTCGAAGGAGACCATAATTTTGTAGCTCAGGGAATCATAGTACATAATACAGGAGATGAACCGTTGAGTATAATGCAGCTTATTCCCGAACTTGATGGGATAATTATTGTGACTACGCCTCAAGACGTCGCGTTGCTTGATGTTAAGAAGGCTATTACGATGGCTAAGCAGCTGAATGTTAGGGTTCTTGGTGTTATCGAAAACATGGCTGGGTTTATTTGTCCACATTGTGGGAAAAAGACGTACATTTTTGGTGTTGGTGGTGGCGAAGAAGCAGCGAAGGAGATGAATGTGCCCTTTCTAGGAAGACTTCCGTTGGACATGAGGATTAGAGAGGTTTCAGATCAAGGCAAGCCTTTCATTGTGGAGCATCCAGATAGCGAGGCGGCAAAATCATTCATGCAAATAGTTGAGAAAATAGAGGAAGAGTTAGGTATCAAAAGTTAAAAAGGTTTATTTAGATGTGTGAAGTATTATATTATGACCTACTTAAACTTCTAAGGTGGCACTGGTGATCTCCAACCTGTGGGCGAGGAGTAGTCCATGAAGAAGTGCCAAGCAAACTGCAAATTTTTCCGATGCGCAAGAAAATCGCTGGAAATAAGGAGAACAAGGCGAAAAATCGAATATTACTGCAGATGGGTCGGTGATCTTTGTGAAGGAGGAAGCTGTACATACGCAACCTGTGTAAAGCACGCTTTACGTTCAGACGGTACATGTAGTCTCGCTGAACCCAAAAGGAAACCTAGAAGAACAATTAGAGAAAGAAAAGAAAGGGAAGAAAAAGTCCGTTTAGGAACAAAGGCGTTAAAGAAATTCAAGGAATACGAAAAATTTATTGAAGAGATGTAATTTTAAACTTTATACTTCTTTTCCCTCTTTTATCTCTTCACTTTCTTTTTCTTCCTTCTCAACTAAAATGGGTGCTTGGGGAACAATAAAAATTTCTTTACCTTCAACTAAAGCAGATATAACTTTCTTTCTAGCGCTCTTAATAAGTCTCCAAATAGTTCCACGTGAAACTCCCATTCTTTCACCTGCTTCTTCCTGTGTCAACCCCTCAAAGTCAATTAAACGAAGAACCTCATATTCATCATATGAGAGAAAGACGGGAGGCTTAGGCGCGCCAACCATGTTTTTTGGTAGAGATGGCGTAAAATGTTTTACAAATGGCAGTTCACTTATAATTCTAGGTTTCATAGGTCTTCCAGGACCTTTAATTCTTCCCCAACGCCAACGTTTCGGGCCAGGCACATCACTCACCACAACAACTACAAGTACTATGTTAATGCTTCTTCTTAAAATTACCGAGCATCACTATTTATAGTGAAATTAATGTTTAACAGCTATGTACAAGACAAATGTAAAAACATATACGTAAATTCTGTGTATGCCATTTATGAATTTTTCCTCTCTTTTTGACTTGGTTGCTAAATAGGGCCATTAGTAATACTTAAATATGTATTACCATTTTAAATAGTACCTCTGGAGGTCTAACCTTGAGTAACTATACTGTAGTAACCGGAAAAGTACCTAAAAAACTTAAAGAAAAGGCAAAACAACTTGGAATAAACATCAACAAGGTTATTAGAGAAGCTCTAGAGAATGCTGTTAGAGAAAAAGAAGACCAAATTTTCTTAGAAAGTTTAAATGATGCAGCAAATATTCTTAGTAAAATTAACATCAAAAGAGTGGTACAGAACATTAGAGAGGATAGGGAGACCAGATGAGTTATCTTCTTGACGCTAACGCTTTCCTATATCTTATTCGTCAAAGAAATATAAAAATTAAAGATCAATATATCCTTGATCTAACAATCTACGAAACCGGAAACGCCATTTGGAAGGAACATGCACTTTTTAAATCTATAACATTGGATGAAGCCCTCAAACTTATGATCAATATCCAAAATATCGTTTCAAAAATGAAAGTCATTAGAATACAAAAAGATTTAGACAAGATACTGGAAATAGCATTTCGAAAACATTTAACTTTTTATGATGCCGCATATCTCTATTTTGCTAAGAAATATAATCTTACCTTAGTAACAAACGACAGCAAATTATACGACTCCGCTAAGGACGAGGAAATAGAGGTTCTGAAAAGCAGCGAATTTCAAGAATGAACCAAAATTTAACTGTAAAAAAGTTAAGAGATAAAGGAGAAAAACCAAGTTAAAAACTGTAACACATTAAATAATCAGTGTATCTCCACAATGTATTTCTTTGAAAGAATCTCTTAATTTATCTGACAGATGTTTTTGAGCCTTAAAACCTGTGCAGTGACATGCAGCCACGATTTGCGGCTGATTTTTATAAATGAAGTCTACTGTTTTTTCTATTTTTTCCTCGTTTGCGTCAATAAGATGTAAACCACCTATAATAGCATAAATTCGTTTTTCACCTGTAATCTTCTGTGCATGCATTAAAATGTTCACTATTCCTGAATGACTACAACCAGTAACGATGATTAACCCTTCAGTATGCTTTATGATGAGAGCTTGATCATCTAACATGAAATCTCTCTCAAACCTATTCTCTTTAACATAATAAAATGACTTTGGGGTTTCCTCAAAATCTGTTATCCTTTCCACTTCCCCAGTTGTAAATATAGCCTCCGACAATTTAAACGAATTAACACACTGCGAAACAATAGCACCTCTTTCCCTTAATTCACTAAT
Organism: Candidatus Baldrarchaeota archaeon; assembly: GCA_030587435.1. The sequence goes on from JAUQZC010000020.1 coordinate 12,399, forward strand.
ATTAAAAGGTATACCTACGTATTCTATCCCTTCTTCCACGCAATATTTCTGTTTAAATGCATCGGGATGCACAACAATAGGAAGATTACTGCCATTAATTTTTTCTAAAAGCTTAAGTAAACCACCGGTATGATCGTAATGTCCATGACTCAACACAACAGCGTCAATATTCCCAAGTGGAACTGAAAGTTTTTCCGCATTATGAAGCAGCACATCGCCAGTTGCTCCAGCATCCAAAAGCAACGTAACTTTAGATCCATCTTCATGTTCAGCCTCCAAAAACACGGAAAGACCATGCTCAGCAATAAAACCTCTCCTTAAAGTTGCATCCTCCACAAGCACCTTCATCTCAACTTTCATAACATTTAAACTCATTACGCATCACTTCCAGTCCTTATAATGTAAACATTAATCAAAACGTTAAATGTCAAGTTTAAATTTTTCTGAGAGTTTATCCAAATCATTTATTATGTATATGTAGACGTACTTTTGCCATCTTCCAAATTTCTCAGAAGCACATCTTTTAACAATTGGAATCATAGCTCTAAGACTCCTATATATTTTGATATTAAATAGTTGACAAAAATTTACACTCCAAACATCAACGGGAAAAGATGGATGAGGAATAATAACTTCAGCGAAGTATTCGCTGATTCCTTTGAGACTCATTAATACGCGTTTGACTTCTCCAGCTTTCATATCTGCAAGTTTCTTAATGGTTGGAGCTTTTTGAGAAGCTATGGTTTTTGCGCAAGCTTTAATAAAAGTAGTTCTGTAACCCAAATTACATGTACTCTTCAATTCCTTCTCACTTACATCAGCGATTCTCGCTGGAGATGGGCACACAGTAACTTCAACGTCATCAAACAATATTTTATCACCATAATTCCTGTATATTAACTTGATCATACGTTCAGTTCTGCCGTAAGAAGCCGTTTGCAAGGTAATTGCCAATGTAACTGCACTAAACAGATTGGGAAAAGAACATACACGCATACTATGCAGGTCTTCCACACTTTGCTTCAAATATGGAAAACTCTCAGCAAACGTATAAAAACTTGTAATGTTGTCTTTTAAACCTAGACATCTGTCGACGATTTCTACTATTTCCTTCTCTTCTCTGTTTGAAAAAGAAGCTTCGGAAAGACCTCTAACAATACTTTAGGCTTCTGCAAGGATCCCGTAGCTTTGACTTTAAGGCCTACAGGTTTATCGTTATGAAGTCTAATTCCAGACCACGTAACTCCCTTATGATATGTTTCGTAAGGTGTAATCCAATACCAGTTGACACTGAATCTTGTCCTTTTATTTACAGTTAAATCGAAGCTATATGGAGGTAGACATTCCAATTCATAGTTAAAAACTTTAGATAAATCTCTTCGCCTCATAACCATATGTAGTAACCTCTATTAAAGTCAAAGGTTTATTAAAAGTCGTGTAAGCCTCTTCTTAAATCTATTTTCTCTGTTAATAATATTGGAGGAAATACGTGAAGTTAAGTCCTTCAAATTTTCACGCGTAAAGGCTCTTTAATATCGTTAAAGCTCTTTTTACTGCTTTATCCACGTTTTTTCTAGCGAATGGTAATGGTTTTTTAAATTCTATCGATACTACTGTCTCATTGAAATCCTTGTTACGCCAAGCTTTTACATTTGTCTCTTCATTATCTATTTCTTCGGACTTTAAATCTAGTAAACCTTTAATTTCAAGTCTAACCCCTGTTATTCTAAGGTTTTCTACTCCCACAATTTTTATACCTGGTTTTACTTCGCTACCTACCTTGTATCTGTTCAATAAACAATCTTCATAACACGGTAATGTGGCATTCTTCTCAGGTTTAAGAATTATCCATCCTTCAACCCATATGATCGCATCTATACCTTTCTTTACGTTTTTTATACGTATAGAGTCTATTCCCTCTGATTTCACTTTTCCATCGTCATAAACTAAGTTAAACCACTTGGTTTGTAAAACTAATTTCACATCATCTACCACGGTTTCAATTTCATCAAATAATCCCATGTCAATCACATATTACTTATTTTCTCATATAATTTCTTGAAGTAACACTTTTAAATAACTACATACCCGATATATCTCAACCTAGCAAGTGTGGTTACATCGGCACTTCGCAAGGTAGTTTAGAAAATTTCATCAACCATATTTGGAGAGGTTTTTATGTCAGGTGAGGAAGAAAAGGGCGTTATAAGGATTAGTATAAGTTTGCCTCCTAAACTACTTGAACAGCTTGATGAATTCATAAAAAATGTAGGATATGCCAGTAGATCTAAAGTTATTCAGGACGCAATACGTCGTTTTATAACTGAGCACGAGGTTATGTGGAATGAGGAAGAGGAAGCTGTGGGGTTAATTGCAATAGTCTACAGACACGACACTAGAAAGCTTGAAGAGGAGATTACAGATATCCAGCACGAGTATACACAGACTATAACAAGTACAATACACATTCATCTGACAAGAGAAAGGTGCTTTGAAATAATAGCGTTAAAAGGAAAGGTAAAACATATGAGGGAGTTATTAAACAGTTTAGAAGGAAAGCGTGGAGTCGAACACGCAAAACTATTAATCGTATCTAAAATTTGATTCCGCAACCCCTTCATATTAAAATATGCTTTTAACATTATGGTGAATTGTCAAATTTTGTGGAGGAAAAATTTTGCGCCTCTTAAAGAGGGCATATCTAGCGTTACTCGAAGCTTTATATTTCTTTTGGCTAGTAAAAAATGCGCTTATCTATTTCTTATCGTTAACGGCAGCTTTTCTAATCGTAGCTTTTATTTGGAGAATTCCTCTCTCTCTAGAAAATATTACATTATTCCTCACATTAAATTATGAACCTCATAACGTAGGAGAAGCATTATGTCTCCTCATAACATTACTTATTGAATTATCACCCATTATGGCTTTTGTTGAGGTGAGAACTTTGAACTATGATGAAAAAGCAAAAATAAGAGCGCAGCATATGCGAGATCATATTGTAGTTATAGGTTGTGGTCATCTTGGGAAAAGAGTTACCAATGCACTTATTGACTTAGATCTACCCTTTGTCTTGATAGTTCTACCGGAGGATAGAGAAAGAAACGAATACGTTTGCCATTTAATGGAAAAAGATATACCTATTATTTTTGGTGATGCAACCTTAACTTCGGTTTTAACAGCAGCTAATGTTGAGAAAGCGAGGGCAATTATCATCTCAATAAATAATGATTATTTGAATCCGGTAATTGCCGACCATGTACGAAAATTAAATCCAAAAGCTAAGATTATCGTTCGAATCTATAATGACGATATTGCAGATTTATTGAGAAAAAGTGGCGCAGCTGATGAAATCCTAAGTACAAGCAAAATCTCAGTACTAGAATATATAATGGGATGTTTTCTCGATTTAATCACAGAGGTACCCCGCCCTTTTATCATAAGAGTTCATGAAAATTCGAAACTCGTAAATATGAGTGTAGAGGAAGTTGAAAACCTCACAAAAATAAAGATTCTATATATCCTTAGAGGTTCTGAGTGGATTATTGCTCAGGGACAAACTATAAAGGCAAATGATATTCTCTTCGTTTACGGAGACGTACCATTCATAAAACATTTTCTCAAATTACTGTTTTAATGACGCGATAGTTGATAACAACTGACTAGCTTTTAATTTAGCTCTGTGTTTTATTTTCTATTTGTATTATTGTTTTTGCTAGTTTTTTAACTTCTTCGGATTTATAGAGAGAATCGATTATCATCATGAGTGCTTTTTCTAATTCTTCTCCGTGAATGTTTTTCGCTTCTAGTTTTTTCATAGTTTCATAAATAAAGTCTATTGTTGTTATATCTTCCATTTTTGGAGTTTTTCCTACTTTCGCTATAATATGCCACATTTTTTCAAAAGGTACAAAATGAACTTCTTCGCCAAATAGTTGCTTCTCCACTTCATAGTATATTCGTAAAATATCCTTTGATATTTCTCCTTCTCTAATTTTAGAGATGTCAAACCTTTTTTCTCCAACTAAGCAATTTGCAGCATCAAGCAGCAATTTTACAATCCGAAAAGTATTTTTATCGCCTCTATACAGCGATTTAAGCGAAATGTATATTGCTGGTAACAGGTAATAATCCTTTTTAAACTCCTTTTCAGCTGCCAGTAACTCTTCTACCTCAACATCCTCAGAATACTTCCTATAAATCTCTTCAGAATATTTTCTTGCCTTTTCATCCCTAAATATAATTGAGTAGTTTAATGCAGCTTCAGACACCACTTTAACAATTAGTTTGTCATCTTTCTCAATTGCACATTTTAATGCATCAAGTATAAAAGTTAAACAGGTCTTACCCAACTATTTTCACCTTTAAGTTAAATTTCGTAGTCTGACGGTTTAATTTTTCTCTCCTTCTCGAATTCCTCTAATCTGGCTACTTTTTCCATATATTCAGCTAATTTCTTCTCAATTCTTTCCTTGGAGACAAGAGGGGTAGCGCCTTTTCCCTTTTCTATTTTAAACGGTACCCAAAGGGGTACTGTTTTTGCTGGTAGCTTTCTAACTCTAATTTCTCTAACTAGAATTCCCTTATCAAGAAGCTTTGGGTGAAATCTTATGTCTATCGCGCCATCAACCATGTAGTCTAGGAGAAGGTAAAATTCCTCCATTAACCCTATGCTTGCACCAAAGAAAATAGGAACCCATAAATCTTTTGCAATGTAAACTCTTAATCTTCTAATAAATTCTAAAACTTGCTCCTTAGGTATTAAAGTTAACATTTCAATTAAAGAATCTATCAGAATTACTCCTCGGGATAACATCTTCAATCGAGTAGCGTTTTCAATAATTTCGGAGAAAATTTCATGTATATCTTGCGGATTATCTATTAGTTTGTGAGCCTTTTTTAATTGTTCATAGGTCTCCTTAACTATTGGATATTGTACTCTGGTTTCCCGTTTCCTAAATCTTGTTGAAAAACCGTCAAGAAAAACTATTTTTCCATCTTTTAAAGCATCTGAAATATCCCATCCATGAGATAAGAATCGCTGAAAGAGGGAAAGCGGTGTTTGACCGTAAACCACCATTATAACTGGTTCACCCAATTTTAACGTTCTATAAGCTATTTCTGTAAGTAATGAAACTTTCCCGGTTCCCGGTTCTCCTCTAATTATTATGAGAGTATTTCTCGGTATACCTTCAGGAATCAACAAATCAAAAAGTTTAACGCCTAGTTTTAATGTTTCAATCATTTCTATCACCAGATTTCGGTGTGGGGGGTATAGCAATAATCAATTGTTTAAGTTTTACTTTTTCGGGAGATGTTACTAATGTTTCTAAAGGTGTTTTGGCTATTATTGGGCTTCTTTTTATAGCTTCTGCAAAAACTTTAGGGTAAACCGCCGTTAAATGCACATTTCTTTTCTCGTCTACTCTGAGCAAATAAGAAACCGGTAGATAACGTTTAAACATGTACTTGTAAAGTAGAAACATGTATGATGCATATTTTTGAGGCGTCAGAACAGGTACTCCATCCGGTGAAATTACTTCCTCTAAAGTTAATGGTAGTAAGGTATAGCTTGACTCTAAATGCTCAAGAAACTTATTATACCATTCAGATTTGAAAACAAGATATTGCCCAACTATGTCCTGTAAATCTATTAAATTGAAAACCTGCTTTTCGCCGTTACTTGATCTTAAAGTAACTTTCCACACTTTCATTTTTAAGCCTCAGTTTGAAATAATATCACTTACTACAGTTTATATATTTTAGTAACGCATCAAAATGCAGCTCTATCGCATTGTAACCGCTTATCGTTGACTTGAAATATTTATTTCGGAAAATTCATATTTAAGATGTTTAATTTTAGCTAATAGAGGGTGAAATGTTTTGGAGGATTTAGCTGAATTTGCAGTGAATTATGCTTCTAAACTTGGAGCTGCTTACGTAGATGTTAGAATTGAAGAACACTACGATGAAACAATTGAAGTTATGAATGGTGTACCCGAAAAACATATCGTAATTAGAAAAAAGGGTGCTGGAATAAGGGTGCTTGCCGACGGAGCGTGGGGGTTTCAATCAACAACAAATTTAAATCGTGAAGGCTTAAAGAAAGCTGCTGAAATAGCTTTTAAAGTAGCTAAGGCATCAGCTAAACATATAAAAGAACCGGTAAAACTAGCACCAATAAAAGTTGTCAAAGATCGCGTTAAAGCCAAAATAAAGAAAGATATTGAGAATCTTGATATCGAGGAGAAGTTAACTCAATGTGTTGAATGGGATGAGTCGATGAAAATATCAAATGAAGTTAAACGTACATCTACAAGCTTTTCATGTGTTAAAGTCAACAAACTTTTTGCCAGTTCTGAAGGAGCGTTGATAAGATTTGAAAATCAAGTCCTTTGGGTTTTTCTTAGCTCGTTTGCAAAGAGAGAAAATCTTATTCAATCGTATGAACGAGTTGAAGGCGGTTCAGGAGGATTTGAAGTTCTTGAAAAAGCAAAAATATATGAAATTGCTCAAACAGTTGGAAAGAGATCTGTAGAGCTTCTTGATGCTGAAGCTGCTCCCAAAATGGAGAAAACATATGCTGTGATGGATCCAGATTACGTTGCTCTACTAGTTCATGAAATTGTTGGCCACCCTAGCGAAGCTGATAGAGTTTTGGAAAGGGAAGCAGCTTGGGCTGGAACTACTTGGTGGAAGGGATTAGAAGGACAAAAAATTGGTAGTGACCTGCTTACAGTGTACGATGACCCAACTGTCGAAGGAACATTAGGATTTTACTTATATGATGATGAAGGAACACCTGCTCGCCGTAAAGTCTTAATTGAAAATGGTGTTTTAAAGGAGCGTATGCATAGCCGTGAAACTGCCGCTATATTTGGTGCAGAGCCAAACGCAGGTATGAGGGCTATCACCTACGAATTTATACCTCTAATAAGGATGAGCAATACTTTCATTGCTAAAGGAGATTGGAAAAGAGATGAAATTATAGAGGAAACCAAAAGAGGAGTTTATGTTATAGGAATGAAACAGCCTTCCATTGACGATAAAAGATATAATTGGACGATTAGCGCTCAAGAAGGGTATTTAATTGAAAACGGGGAATTAACAAAACACTTGAGGGATGTCGCGCTTATGGCTATTGCCCCCGAGTTCTTTAAGAGCATAGATGCTGTTGGTGATGATTTAGAAATTCGAAGCATCCCGGGATGCGGTAAGGGAACTCCAATGCAAGGACTTTACGTTGGGAATGGAGGTCCCACGATCAGGGGAATTGTTAATGTTCTGGGCGTTTAAGGAGGAGGTCAAAATGGAGTTTAAGGTTAATCTTGAAGAAAGAGCTGAAAAAGCAATTGAACGTGGTTTAAAGCTTGGTATCGATGAGATTGAAGCTTATGTGGTATGGAATAAAGTTTTCACCGTCAGAATGGCCAATAACATGATTTTGGAAAGTAAGGGTGTTTTAGATATCGGGATGGGCATACGAGTTGTAGACGAGGGAGGGCTTGGATTTTCTGCTACTGCAGATCTAAGTGATAAAGGCATAGAGAAAGCTTTAGAAAACGCGTTAAGCAGTGCTAAAAATAGAAAATTACCTTTTAAATATAGTTTACCTGAACCTACAACACCTAAAAAAGTAGAAGGGACCTTTGACCCAAAGATTGCAAATTTATCGGAAGATGAAGCTGTAGAACTAGCTTATAAGATGATTGAATCTGCCTTAGATTACAATAAAAGAGTTAAGGATAATTCAGGTGAATTGGATATAATTGTATATCATATACATGTTAGAAACAGTAAAGGCGTAGATGTTTCAGATCAAGGAACAAAAATAGAGGCATCTTTAAATACAATTGCTAAAAATGGAACGGAGGAGTCGGAGGGGTTCAAAGCTAAGGGTTTCAGGATGTTTAAAGATTTTAACCCGGAGGAGATTGGAGTAAAGTCAGCTGAATTAGCGGTTAAAAGTTTAGGTGGAGAAAAAATAGAGCCGGGCGAATATACGGTTATTCTAAGTCCATCAACTTCTTCAACAATTGCAACGTATTCTGCTTTTTTGGTTTCACCATACTTCATGAAAACATATTCACCTCTATTCGAAGGAAAACTGGGTGAAACAGTAGCGTACGAAAAGCTTACAATTTTAGAGGATCCTACATGGCCTGGACTTTGGGGATCGTGTTCCATTGATGACGAAGGTGTTGCAACACAAAGAATACCTGTGATAGAGAATGGAGTACTCAAAAACTACATTTATGATAGTTTTTATGCATCCTTGGAAGGGAAACGATCTACGGGATCCGGTTTTAGAACCGGATTTGCCGTAGGTGTTGGAATATTTCCAGGTAAAAACTACGTTTTGGAACCCTTACCATATGCAGTAAACCCTGTTCTTCTACCAGGTGACTGGAAAAAAGATGAAGTGTTTCATGAGACAAAGAAAGGTGTTCTCGTAGAAAGATTCCATTATACTAGACTTACGAATCCTACAAGAGGAGATTTTACATCTATTCTGCGCTTCGGAGTATTCAAAATTAGGAACGGGGAAATAGTTGGTGCGTATAAGAAAAGTAGGTTAGTAGATAATCTGCTAAACATTCTGAAGAATACCGATGCAATAGCAAATGACTTGGATGTTGGTGGGTCTTGGGGAGATTATGCAGCGGCGCCGACAATAAGGATATCTAAAGTTAGAATTGTGCCGGCAGAGTAATTAGATCTTCTTTCCCCAACGTTTTTTATTATTTTAGTTATCCGCAATATTTATAGTAAGGTTTATTACAACAATAAAAATGATATCATAGCCAGTCATAACCGAGGTAGACTCATGAAAAAACTTCTTAATCTTTACATATTTAGAAGAGAGGATGGTATTTGTCTTTATCATCACCCCTTTGGCAGTATTAGAATAGACCCCCAACTCATCTCCGGATTTCTATCTGCAGTTTTAACTTTTATGGATGAAATAATCCCTACTTATAGAAAAGAATCTGGCACTTTTAGTCGAGAAGATCACGTAATAATTGTAGAACATGGCAAAATAGTTTCAGGAGCCCTTGTAGCTACATCCGAAGATGCAGACCTAAGATCAAGATTAAAAAACTGTATCGAGATGTTTGAAGACATATATAAAAACAAGATTTCTGGTACAGATAAATATTTACAGGAAGGTATTTTTGACGATTTCACTTCACTTGTTAAAAGAACTTTTGCGATAAGAATCATAGAACCTTTCTGCACTCCAGTAATTCTCAAATCTCCACCAAAAAGCTACTTAGAGTCTCCCGCAACAAAAACCGTTATAAACACTCTAGACGGAGTTAAATCTGTACTTGAAATATCACTTGCCACAAAACTACCTATTGAAATTGTTGCTCACGAAATTCTAGAATTAATGGATGAAGGCTTTTTAGATATCAAATGCATATGCAAGTCATCCGATGTTTATAAACTTACAAAACGAGGTATCCGAGCTTTAAATACACTTTCTATAACTCCTCCAGGCAATCTCAGGTCCAATATTCTTTTAAAAATTCTTTCAGAGATTGATGGTATAAGAACTGCTGGAGAAATTGCGAAAGAACTAAAACTCCCATTTAATAAATTTTCTGAATACATTCAATTTCTACACAAAGAGGGCTTTATCGAATATATTACCTTACATCATTTAGCCATTCTTATATTGAAAGACGTAATAGATCTTTTACTAGCTAATTGTTTAAAATATCTAGGGAAATCAAAAACGGTGGATATTTTTCAACTAGCAAAAGAGAAGGCAAAAAAGGTATATACCAGAATTGAAACAATTGAATTGACAAATAATATGAGAATAGATTTCGAAGATCTCAAAAGACACTTAACTACAAGCATTATAGAAGACATGGTTTTAACAATAAAAGCACTTACAACATTGATCCTCAATTTACGATTTCACATAAGAAATCTTGTAGGTGACAGAGTAGACACAGCAATTAACGAAAATATTAACACAAAAATTTTTCTAAAATACTCAATAAAATGTATGGATATATTGTCGGTACTTGGAATTGAAGTTAAAGAACTGGATTAAAGCATCATCTAAACATTAGAGCTCCTTAAATTCCCCATTTCGTAATGAAGATCCACGATAACTAGCATCAAGCATTATATAATAGTACGTGAGGTGGTTCAAACATGAGTGTTAAAGAGCTACCCTCACTTGTGGTGGAACATCTTAAAGATCCGTTCTATGCTTTATTGACCATAGTCTATTTTCTTCTAGTGGTAGTTTACGCGGTTACCCCACCAGAGGACATACTTACAGTAAGTGCAGTGATATATCCTCCGATCGCATTTGTACCCTGCCTCCTCTATCTTCTGTCAGCGAAAAAGGTGGGTTTCTCGTGGAAAGACAAGTTCAGCGTATTAGTAGTGTTTAACGCTTTGGGTTCTTTTTTCTGGCTTATTGCTGAGATAATATGGTGTTACTACTACAATCTTGCGCTGGGTGTCGAAGAACCTTATCCTTCAGAAGCGGATATTTTCTATATTGTTGCAGCTATCTTCGTCGTCGTCGGAATAGCTATCTATATACATAACCTATATCAGGACATGAAAGGAGAGATTACAAAAAGAGAGATCACCATATCAGTGCTCTTTATAGTGATTCTTACAGCTATAGTAGCGGGTCTTTTCTTATATCCTCTTACGACGTATGCTGCGGAAGAAGAATTAATCGTTGTTTGCTTAGACCTAACATACATTATACTGGACATCGTAATGGCCGTACTAATATTTATCGGAATGCTATTGATTCGAGGAAGAATAGGAAAAGTATTATTCCTATTCCTTCTGTCGGCTCTCTTAGTAGTTATATTTGATGTAGCATTTGCCTACCTCGACCTCATAGAACTGTACTACGATGGGCATCCAATTGAACTATTAGATATAGCATCCTACTTCATCGACGCTTTCGCTTTCTACGAAATCTACAAACTATACAAGTAAAACAACTTTTTACTTTTTTTAAGAATATGTAAATAACTCGAGAGTTACAACAGGAAACAAAATCAAAATACACAGACTTGCAGAACAGGACGTTATATCGTAGTTATATTATTTAATATGTCAATAAGTTCATTTAAAATATAAATTGTGTAATTTGGAACCTCAAGCTGATTATCTGGTTCTACGTTTTTGAAGATCCCTCTTCTAATCCATATGGATATCATACCTATCCTATTGGCTCCAGCTATATCTGTCTTCACATTATCTCCGACCATTATAGCCTCGGAAGGACTACAGTTTGCTTTTCTTAAAGCTAGTTGAAATATTTCTAATGCAGGTTTATTTTTCCCTACTTCTTCAGAAAACGTAAATATATCGAAGTACTTTTCCAGCTTTAATGCTCTAATTCTGTTAAGTTGAACATCTATCAAACCATCGCTTATAATTCCAAGCCTATAACCCTTTTTCTTTAAAAATTCGAGAACAGGCACAACATCTGGGTAAGGCTTTATATGCTGATAAACAAAGTTCCAGTATTCATCTGCAAGTTTAGTAACAATCTCTTCGTTCACATCTATATTTAAAGCCTTAAATACCTCTCGAAATCTATTTTTCCTATCGAAAAGCGCGGGTAATCCCTGATATTTTTCGTAAAATTCCTTAGTTATTCGGCGTAAAGTTCGAATAAAAACATCGCTGCTTATTATCCCTAGTTTTTCAACTAATTCCGCAACCCTTTGATTGGCAATTCTCCTTACTGACCCATAATCATACAATGTTTCATCAAGATCGAAGAAAACAACCTTTATCAATAATCCCACCACCCACCTACGTTAAAAGGTCTTAGGCGTCTTTGTAAGAACTTCGACCCCGCTTTTTGTAATTAGGATATCATCTCTATTCGCACGCCAAATTTGCTAGGAATGTAAACTCCTGGCTTAAGTGTTAAAACCATTCCGGTTTAAGCACTTTCTCGACTTTTGGTGCAAGTCTTAAAGGTTCGTGGATATCTAAACCTATTGCATGACCTGTTGAATGTATAAAGTATTTTCCGTAGCCAGCTTTACTTATAACGTCTCGAGCAGCTTTATCCACGTCACAAGCCTTAACCCCTGGACCTATAACTTCAAGAGCCTTAGATTGAGCTTCTAAAACAATCTCAAAGATTTCTCTTCTTTCTTTTTCATCATTTCCAACCATTATTGTCCTGGTTTCATCACCGTAATAGCCTTTGTACGGAATCACTATATCAACAGTAACTATATCGCCTTTTTCAATCATTTTATCGGTAGCTCTGCCATGTGGAAGAGAAGATCTCCAGCCAGAGGCAACTATAGGTTTAATAAAGTCACCATCTGCACCATTGACCAAAGCCTCCCTTAAAACAATACCTGCTATTTCGTTTTCCCTTATACCCTCATGTATAGCGTCTAATGCCACGTTCATAACTCTATCTGTAACCTTGCAACTTTCCTTCATGTTTTTTATTTCAAAACTGGTTTTAACAAGTCTGAGATTGTTAAGATTATCAGAAACATCTATCAAATCGGTTTCAGATAGATTTTTTCTTAATTCATGTAATTCCTGAGCGGAAGTCTTATCGAATGGAACGCCGAATTTACCACGGACTTCAACTTCTTTTGATAAAACTCTACGAATAGCCTCGTATATGCTATTCACCTGCATGTATTCCTTATAAGATTCTATGGGATAGCTTGAGTAAGCAAATATCTCGCCCCAGCTTTCTTTTTCAGCCCTTTCAGCTTCTAAAACATGACATACGACGATAACACGGCCATCTCTAGTCATAATACTTGCAGAATAGTCAAGAGCAGCACCACAAAGATAATGAACATTTGCCTTATCAAGAGCAATAATTACCTCCAAACCCAGATGTTCCATTAAATCAATCAATTTGTTGATTCTTTCTTTGTCGACTACCACTTGCACAACCTCCTTAATATGTTAATACTATGTGGATTTTAGGCTAAAATATTACACATATAGAACGTTAGTAAGTATCTTAGACGATAATTCGATTTTAAGTTGATTAACTTTTACGAACATAAAAGGGTTAAAAGACTTGTCGAGAATCCTAAATCTGATGGTGAGTCTTCAATAGGGTAAGTGCACCTTTGAATATTAAATTTCTAAAATTCAAGTATATGGTTAGAGTGCGTGCCATTTTCTTTTAGATAAGGATTTCACTTTGTTTAAAAATTTCAAAAATGAAATTTAGTAAAGCTGAACTTTATAATTCATGAACACTACAAAAGTTCATATTTATATTTGTTTCATATATTTTTTAACAGTAGGTGGAGTTAATGGACATAGCAGAACTCAGAAAATTGGCCGAGGAGAGGGTCGATAAGCTAAGTGAGAGAGACGAGGTACTAGGGATAATGGGTATATTTTACCCAGAGTTAACACATGTTGAATTAGCAGTTTTCCTGGATGTAAGTTTACAAACTCCCTATACATACTTTTCAAAAGTTAAAGAAGTAACCTTAGGAGAAAGATACTTCTCATATAAACTGTTAGAAAGTTCTCCACCTTATTTAGATCACTATTTTTATGCTGGAGATGTATTATTTGATTATGATGGAAAATTAACGGAGGTAGCCGAAGAAATTTCAAAAATATTTTTCTCCACAGAAAGGAAAAACCTAAGAAGAGAATATTATTCTTCGATTGCAAGAAGTTATTTGGATCTGGCTTCTCAAGCTATGAAACATGAATGCTTTAACTCTGTCACGTTCTTTTCACCTTTTGCAATAATGGAAAGCGGTAAAATACTTGTTGAAGCATCCGGAATGATAGGGCTTTGGCCATATTTACCAACAAGATTACTAAGAGTATTAGAGGGCGTTAAAAGAAGAGATTTAAGTAAAAACCTGCTGAAAATTTTTAGGGTATTTGAAAATGGAGAAAAGGCGGAAGAACATTTAAATAGATGTTTGGAAGTCATAAAGCAATATTCAACGCTTGTTAGAAGTTTTGACAGGAAGATCGAATCAATTAAGGATGTTTCGATACGTTTTGAAATAACCAGTTGTTTAAGCAAGGTTTTTCCACGAATTTTAACAAAAATTTTTGATATATTAGTTAAAGGTGAATCTTTTTTCTCCGCTTCTTTTCTATTGGATTGGTGTCTTGAAAAAATAATAAAAGGGGTAACGTGGATGCTTAAAGTTGACAACAAGGAATTCGAAGAGTATAAACTACTTGACTATAGAAATGAAAATGAAACGTTAATGGCATTAAAAGACTTGATCTTATCGGCCTCAAGAATAAAGACGTCTCCAAGGGAATACGCGGAAAAAATATACGGGGATTCCCTTAAAATCCTCGAGGAGTTTTCAGTAATAAAGAATGAATTGGGATAATTAAACGAGGTAAATTTTATGAAAATAATATTAGCATCTACTTCTCCAAGAAGATTTAAAATCTTAAAGGAAAAGGGATTTGAATTTGAAGTTTATCCGGTGAGATTAGATGAAGAGAAATTTATGAAGAGTCTTCCTCCAGAAGAGGCTGCAAAAAGAATATCGCTAGAAAAAGCAATAATGGCTGCTAAAAAAATTAAGGACGGCGTTATTATTGGAGCTGACACCGTTGTGGTATATAATAATACTGTCTTTGGAAAACCGAGAACCCCCGAAGAAGCGGTAAAAATGTTAAAACTGCTTAGTGGGAAAGTTCACGAGGTAATTACAGCAATATCAATCATAGAAGTTAAAAATGGAGAAAAATGCAGAGAGTTCGTTGAATGTGTTAAAACCGAAGTGAAAATGATGAAACTTTCAGAAGAAGAAATTAAAGCATATGTAAATACGGGTGAGCCTTTAGATAAGGCAGGAGCCTATGCAATACAGGGGTTAGGGGGAATTTTCATAGAGTGGATAAATGGATGCTACTATAATGTTATAGGCTTGCCAATAGCAAAGCTCTATGAACTCTTGAAAGAAATAGGCGTAACTCCTAAGTGGATTCAACAAAATAGAGCATGTGAAGCCGATTTATGAACTTGTTGCTACAGGACTTTATCTTGATTGCAACGCTTCTTTAACAATATACGAATAGTCTTGGAACGAATTTTCACATGGATTACCCTTACAATACAGTATTCTGGAGTTTACCAAATTTTTAGAGACAGCAATTATAATTGAAGATGTCATAATCCAATCCACCTCGTCATGATAACATATAGATTTTCTACTCTTACCTTCTCCGTGATCTGCCGCTATTTTCTTAATCACTAAGATAGCTTCTTCAATTCCATTTATGGGCACATTTTCCGCTAGTTCAACTGCTCTTTTCCGCCTTGCCTCTGCGAGTTCGAATGTCTCGATTGCTTCAGATGGGATTTCTATCCCTGGAACAGCCATAAGGTTCGTTATTACATGAATTCCTCTTTCTATACTCCTCACAATCAATTTTTCATCATATATGATGTGATAACCTTTCTCCGAATCAAGCACTACAAAGTTACCCCGTTTATAGCCTCTACCAAAACTATCCTTAATGTAGTTTGCTGCGTTTTCCGCTGATGAAAAATTTCTTAGAACTGTAAGCATTAATTCCCCTCTACTTTTCTCGGCTTTAATAGGTAAAGCTGTGTGTTGATCGGTCACCGCTGCAAACAACCCTCTTTCATTAAATCCTATCCACGTACCACCTGACCTTACATCTAACGGGCAGAAAACTCTAAATCTACCTTCCATTATTGTTGGAGGATGCTCTAAAGTGCCTCTTTTCTCATATCTGTTATGTAATGCAACAACCGGATACCCGTGAAACATTTTGTAAAAAATTATCAATGTACACATAGACATTTATCCCCTTTATCCATATTTAACATTCTTCCATCTATTTATAGCCTTTGATTAAAACTCTAAGTGTGTCGTTTTCTATCTTAACTATTTTTTTCAAAACATCCTTAGCCTTCTTAATGATATCCATTATTAAGTCTTCCTTAACAGGTGACCCCATAGTTTCAGGTAGGTTTTCCATCAACACTATCTTCACAGCTGTCCCCCGTATATGTTTGCTAGCTAGTTCTCTCGAAAACACAATTTCTTCATCAATGTCAGACCACATTTCAGAGGATATAGGCGTTTCCATCCACCTAATTAACTCTGGATTCAACATTATGTTCTTAATTTTAGAAAGAGAAGCGTAAATCATAAGACGAACATTTTCTACAGATTCAGTAACATCCTCAAAGGACAAAGACCGTAGTTTTTCTTCTTTGCCGTCGGATATTTTTAGTATAAAGCCTAATTGAGGAATAAAGTTATTTAAAATCTTTTTCTTTCTTAGTGTTTGGCGAAATGTTTCAGGAGTATCGATAAAGACAAAAGGCGAAGTTGTTTCGATACTAAATAAGAGTTGAGACTCAGCAGCCTTAACCTCTGTAGACCCTCTCTCTAAAATATCTAAGAGTTTTTCAAAGAGTTTCTCATCCATCTTAAAAGGTTTTTCAACGAAGAGCGGCTCCCAATCGCATCGTAAAGCACCCGTAAACGGGCTCATGTAGCGAGTTATTACTTGAGAATATGTAATTTCAGAAATATTCCATATTAAACGCGGAATGTCATGTGAGATAATCATTCCGTGGCTTTGAATTCTCTGAACATCTTCAACATCTACCAAATATCTTGGAACACTTAACAACACTGACTTAGCAAGTAAAAGAAGATTTTCATCAATCTTTATCCCTTTCGTTAAAGCGATTTCAAGATGTTTTCGCCATTCTTTGGTGGACATTTCAACGATTTCCTCGGATATTTCCCAAAGTACTTTTTTAAAAAAATTAGTAGCAACTTTGCCCCAGTCAACCTCCTTAAACTTTTCCATTGCTAAATAAACTTCATCTTTCAACCTTACAGATAAAATTGGAATAACAATCACCCCCACAATCCAAAATTACAATTTAATAGCATAGCTATATTATAATGACATAGTGAAAGTACCACAAAATAAAAATGTTACTAGATGGCTTTCCCCTATTATTGTTCGGATTTCAATTCCCTTTAAAGCCCATATAGTTAGGATAGGTTTTATATCGATGTTCTCATTAAATTTTAAGCGTCAAAGATACATTAAATGCTAAAATCGCAAAATATGTTTTAAAAGATCAAAAATATATTTATCTAAGCATTAAATAAACCCGTTAATCTAATTTGAGGGAGAGCTTAAAAATTGAGTGAAATTTGGCTGCAAAACCCTTATATCGATAAAACAAGAGCAAAAATAGTTTCATGTGAAAGAACAAATGGTGAATTTAGAGTTCTGTTAGACAAAACTGTCTTTAGATATAAAGGTGGTGGACAAGACTGCGATAAGGGAAAACTACTCAAGAACAGCACGATTTATAGAATTATAGATGTAGAAAGAGAAGGAGAAAAAACTGTTCACATAGTTAAAGGAAAAGGATCATTAAATGTAGGAGATGAAGTAATTTGCGTTTTGGATTGGGACCGCCGATACACATTGATGAAGCTTCACACAGCGGAACACATTTTCTATAGATCATTAATAAAGGAGCTTCCTGGCTCAGAACTGAAAGATATATGGCTTACCTTTGACGATGAGAAAAGAGAAGGAAATGGAACAATTACGGTTGAAAGCGATAGACCATTAGATTGGAAAACCTTAACAAAAGTTGAAGCAGAGGTAAACAAAATTATACATGAAAATAGAAGCGTCAAAACATATATTCTAAATGTTAAAGATTTGACAGAAGATATTAGAGTTAGAGATTCCCTTCTCAAAAGAGTCGACCAAGTTAGAATAGTTGAAGTCGAAGATTTCGATAAGGCGGCCTGTTCTGGAACGCACCTAAGAAAAACGGGTGAAATAATCTTTTTTAAAATAACCTCTATAGAAAGAAAAGGAAATGGTAACGTTTATCACATTAACTTTAAGATTGGGGAAGATGCGCTTAACTTTGCGTTAACGGTTTCAAACCAAGTTTTATGGAAAGCACAAAACCTAGGATACAACCCTGATGAAATAATATATGTACTTGAAAAATACGAGAAATTACGCAGATCGCTGAGTTATTTAAAAACACAATTACTTGAAGCGATACCATCTTATATCGAAAAAACTAGGGAAGTCGTGCAGAATATTCCTATTTATCATTGTATTTGTAAAGGATTTGAGGCAAAAGAGCTAGCCATGTTGGGTCGAAAATTAAAAAAGAAAATTAAAGAGAGTTTTGTAGCAGTGCTCTTGGGGACTAATGAAACAACGTCTATCGTAGCTGTTTCTAAGGGTGTAAACTTAGATGTTTCAAAAATTCTTAAAGAATTTCTGAGTGAACATGGCGGTAAAGGTGGAGGAAGGCCCGATTTTGCTATATACGGAGTAAAGAAATCAAATAACATTGATGAGTTATTAAATAGCTTGGTTAATAAATTTAAAAGTGAATTAACAATGCTCCAAACCTAAATGGTAGGTGCAATAGACATGGTGCTTGTTCAGGTAGAGGGAACCGACGGAGTGGGCAAAACAACAGTTGTTAATCTTCTGCGCGAAGAACTCGATAAAGAAAACGTGAAAGTCAAAGTGTTAGTTTTTCCGAGTAGAGAAACTAAAATAGGAAGTATCATTGATGAAATGTTGAAAAAGAGAAAATTCGAGTGGAACGAAGCAGTAATTTTTCAACTGCTTCAAACAGCAAATAGATTAGAATTTTACAAGGAAATCGAAAGATGGCGAGAGAAAAAGGATAGTGTACTAATTCTCGATAGATACGTGTTAAGCGGCTTAGTGTACGGAAAATTAGACGGGGTACCATACAATTCTTTAATGACCCTACAACTTCTTCTACCACCTCCACAGCTAAACATCGTTTTAACCGCTAACAGGGAAAGCTTAGAAAGAAGACTTAAGGAAAAAACGCAACTAGAAATCTACGAGAGAATTGAAAAGATCCTAAAAATTCAAAAAGAATATATGGAAGTTTCCAAAGATTATGAGAAAAACGTTGAGCAAAAATTTTCTTTAAGCATACAAACAGTTTTCTTAGACAATTCAGATGGAAAACTTGAATATGTTATAAGAGAAGCAAAAAATAGAATACTAAGTCTATTGTCGATGGAAGCTAAAAGTTAAGTTGCTGTTTTCTTTTCCTAACACTAACTAAAACTCCAACCAGATCCTTGACATCCTGCTCACTTAAACCCACTGGCACGAGAAGAGGAGGTATCTTTTCCGCTTCTTTAACTTTATAGAAAAGATAAACCGTATCGCCTCTCCATCTAAATTCCAAGTCGCAGAACTCGCCGTTAAATGTAAAAGATTCTCCTTTTAAAATATTTTCAAGCAGTGGCGTAACTTCATCCTCTAAAATCAGAATCTTGTCTTTTGAATCATGGACATTAGCTATCTCTAAAACATAAGCTTTCTTCTTTCTCAATTTTCCATGGATAAATACTGGTTTTACACTTATTCGCCCCTGTGTTAGGGGTGATTCTTCAGCCATACTACCCTTTACTTCGTTTTTCTCTTTAGATATAATTGACACCATTTTACATCCCCTGATCCATCAGCGCTATTACGAAACTCGCAATTTGAGAGAACAATTCGAATACCTCACCACTACTTTTGTTGTAATAGTTATATAAACTTTTGGTAGAAACAAAAATAACAACTTTATTCCTTGCGGAAGTCGCAATAATGTTAAAGTATTAGAAAAGTAAAGGATATTGCAAACTATTTAAATGTTACAGCTTTCTAGAGCCCCATTACAAGTTTAGAATAAAAACACCTTTTAAACTCGCTACAGCGACAAAACCCTACTTATAATTCAGTAATCTTTAGTCTTAAGAATGATCTAGAACACTAGAACCCTAGTCTTACCCATTTTATTTTCGTACCAATATTATAATATCCTCACAGAGGAAGCTTTAAATATTAGAGAAACCTTGCAACCGACGTCAATTTTCATTTCTAAAAAGGATTTTCGAGTTACATATACAGTAAACGGAACACCATCAACATCTACCCTTAACTTCACAATATACGTCTCTGGAACGATTTCGGTAATTCTTCCTTTTATTACGTTTCGCGCACTGGTGTCTACTGGCTTTAAGGACAAAACTATTTCCTCTGGTCTAATAGCAGCAATCACTTCACCCTCAGCGGGCTCACTCGCCACTATCTCAACACTTCCTATATCTACAACTGTAATATCCCCTTCCCTCCTCGCTTTCCCTTTAAATATGTTCTCAAACCCCACAAACTCGGCGACAAAAGCATTTCTAGGAGATGTGAATATTTTCTCTGGAGAACCTATTTCCAAAATCACACCCTTATTTATAACGGCAATTTTGTCCGCAAGAGAATATGCTTCCATTTGATCATGAGTAACGTGAACAAACGGTATCCTCAAAACCTTATGCAATCTTTTTAACTCATCACGTAACTTCCTTCTTAGCGGCGCGTCAAGAGCACTTAACGGCTCATCCAACAGTAAAACCTTTGGATTAACAGCTAGAGCTCTAGCTAAGGCAACCCGCTGCTTCTCCCCTCCACTTAATGTACTTGGATATCTGTGAGCTAATTGTTCCACCTTCAAGAGTTCCAAAAGCTCTTTAACCCTTTTCCTTCTTTCGTTGAGAGGAACTTTTCTTACCTCTAATCCAAACTCTACATTCTCCCAAACAGTCATATGTGGAAACAACGCATATTCTTGAAATACCATTCCAACAGATCTCTCTTCAGGCGGGAAAAAGGTAACATCTTTACCATCAATAATTATTTCCCCCTTATCTAAAACATGTAGACCCGCTATACATTCAAGTAAAAGAGTTTTCCCTGCTCCAGAAGGCCCAAGTAACACAAAATATTCACCACTCTCCACTTCAAAGCTTATACCCTGCAACTCAAATTCCTTCCACCTCTTCCATAAATCTATAACCTCTAGCATAGTTTAACGCTCCCTTTGAAGAACTTTCAAACACGCAAAAATTGCAAACGTTAACATCATGAGCCACGCGGCAATTGGCCGAGATGCAGACAGCCCTTCACTCATAAATTTAACAAATATTAGAACCGGCGCCGTGTAAGGATAATAAGCGAGAATTATTACCGCTCCGAATTCCGATACGGCCCTTGCCCAACATAGAATCGCACCTGTAAGCATACCACGTTCAGCCAATGGCAGATCTACTTTTACAAAAACTTTGAATGGCGATGCACCAAGTGTTCTTGCAGCTTTTTCCAAACTTGGATCTATATCTGCGAAAACCTCTTTTACCGTCTTTATATATAGAGGTGCGCTAACAAAAGTTTGTGCTGCAACTATGCCAAAGATCGTATCGAGAAAGTAGACACCTAACTCTGATAAAGGTCTTCCAATGAACGTGTTTGGTGCGAGTATTGTTAGAAGTGCAATTCCAGCAACTGTGTGAGGTATTAGCACTGGTAGGTCTATTAGTGAGTCAACAAACGACTTTTCGCGGAATTCTTTCTTTGCAAGAAGATATGCCAATGGAGTTCCTAACACTATAGTAATAATTGTTGTAATTGTCGCGGAGAGAAAACTCATGAATATAGATGCTTGCACCTCCTTATCCATTATTGTCTTTACAAGAACGTCGATTGGATTTTGAATAATTACATTTACTATGGGAAGTAGGAAAAATAAGAAAATCATTGCAGAAAAAAGCATAAATCCTAGAGTAAGCCATTCAATTTGTCTTCCCTTTACCATTACTTCTCCCACTGTTGAAGTCTAGAACCTATTTCTGGGTCATTTCTTAACTCCGTGGGGATACTTGTAATGTTGTTAGTTAAATAGGTATCGAGAGGTTCCAAGTAGCGATCAACAAATATCTGCCGACCTCTTTCTCCCAGCATCAACTTTATGAATTCTATTGCAAGATCCCGGTGTTTACATGTACTTGGTATTGTTACTCCGTAAAGTATTGGTTCTCCAACTTTAACAGTTCCACCACTTAAAGTTACATTTACTGTAACATAGTAATCAGCGCACTTCCAGTCACCTAAACTTATGTTCGGTGGAAGTTGAACGTATCTAAGGTTGTGTTGTTTCGCAACGAATAAGTATTCAAATGCGTAGTCTAATTCTCCAGCCTCCAATAGTCCTATTAATTCAACTGACTTCGGTCTTATGATCTTGTTTTCACTTGAATTCAACTTATCAAAAAGCCCTGGGACGTTGTAATATTTCTCTGCTAACTTCATGACAATTACTGCTCTGTACCCACATGGATCCAGGTTAGGATCTGAATGACCGAACTTCACACCGTTCCTTAGAAGTATCTCATACCAATTGGTCGCATTTATTTCATCTGCATACTTACTACTGTTTGTGAAAGCAATGCATATTTCATTGCTGGCAAACGCTATATACCATGTTGCCATGTTCTTTGGAAACAGCAATTCCTCTATAACTCCGTAGTCTGCAACCGCTAAAACATCGCATTCCTCCTTCAACTCTGCAACTTGCATTGCTGCTTGTCGGCTACCATAAGCTTTTAGAATAACGTCAACATTTGGGTGCTCGCTTTCAAATACCTCTTCAAATTCTTCCATGTGGACGGTTAAACTACCTGCATGGAGTACTGTAAACCTGATTTTTCGAATTTGGAAGTAATAGATGGATATACCGACGCCTATCACCAAGATCGCTATCATAATAACAGTGAAAAGAGTCATGCGTTTCACTTCACTTCACCGATAGGCATCATTAAACATATCGGTATTTAAATTTTTACATCGACAGCAAAACGATTATCCTGAGAAGACGGAACATTCGCTGCAAATACTCATCCATCTAACTCTATTACAATATTATCGACTCGAAATTACCGATAGCATCCAACAGTCCTATACTTTTACTGCAATCCACAAGAATTCATTGTTAACCAATTACTCCATTTTTATGAAGAAATTTTTCATACATACAACAGAAAACCGTGGTCTCAAGGCTAGAATTAAAAACAACAATGTTAGGATAAAACAAAATAACTGGAGAAATTTCATACTATCATCTTTTTACGTCCCATCATTAGTTTCAAAAAAATTTGTAGGGTTATTTTTCTCGTGGTATTTTAAAGTATTCGTAGAATCCTCCTCTGCTTCCAGGTTTTTGCTTAGGATGTCCGAGGAAACCAGCAGTTACAAGCTTCTTCAGGAGTAATGGTGGCTTATACGCTGGGTTTCCAGTTTCATTGTATATGTAATCCAATATGTGGAATGTTGTGTCTAAACCTATGAAGTCCATGAGTTCAAAGGGCCCCATAGGCCAGTTAAAACCAAGCTTAACCATGTCATCAATTTCCTTAACACCTGCAACTCCTTCCTCAAGAAGGCGGACAGCTTCAGCCAAATAATACGCGAGGAATCTTGTCGTAAAGAATCCAGGTCCATCTTTTGCCTTAATAGGTATTTTTCCAAGTTTCTTTGAAAGCTCTACGATTAAGTTATAGGTTTCCTCCGAAGTTAAAACTCCTGGAATAACTTCGATCAGTTTCATTACTGGTGCTGGGTTAAACCAGTGCATTCCTATGAATTTGTCTGGACGTTTTGTAGCTGAAGCCAATTCTGTGATCATTAGCGAGGACGTGTTAGAGGCAAATATGGTGTGTTCAGGGCAAATCTCATCGATTTCTTTGAAGATTTTCTTTTTAAGATCCATGATTTCTGGAACTGCTTCTATAACTATATCAGCATCTTTTACAGCTTCCTTCAGATCAGTTGTCCCCTTAATTCTTGATAGTGCTGCTTCTGCTTCTTCTTTACTGATTTTACCCTTTTCAACAGCTCTATTCAAACTCTTCTTTATTCTCTCATAGGCTCGTTTAACAAGTTCTTCTGAAATATCTCTAAACGTAACTTCGTAGCCTGCTCTTGCACATACCTCAGCTATGCCAGTGCCCATTATACCTGCTCCAAGAA
This sequence comes from Candidatus Baldrarchaeota archaeon, assembly GCA_030587435.1. Next base: position 36,318 of record JAUQZC010000020.1, read on the forward strand.
TAGCTATCTTCCTAACATCTTCAAGCTTCATACGAAACCCTCCCAGAACTTACAAGTTAAACATAAGTTAGACTTGCAGATATAAATAAATTAGTATTGCGTTTATTCAAAATTTCGATGTCAGTTCCACTATGTGTGAATGCTTCCGTTTAAAGTTGCCTGCAAAGTAGCGAAAATACAGCAAAGAAGCTTAAAATGCAAAACGCCGAATAACTCACTCTATTAGAGGTATTCTTTTTAAATCTGGGACTTTATCGAATGCTTTATCGTCAGAAACAATAGTTCTATCTACTTTTAATGAAGAGGCAGCAATCAAACTATCAAAGAACGTCAGACCGTAGTTTTTGGATATTTCCACATGTAGGATTAGCAAATCACTATCTATGGTTTTAATCTCTCTAACACCATACTTTTTAAATATCTCGTTGATGCTAAGAAGAGCATCCATAATTTCTTCATCGGTTCTACCTCGAGACCTGAGTACGATTTCAAATTCGAATAAAGCAGTATCTGAAACAAATAGGTTTTTAGAAGTTTTTAGGAGATTAATCGCAAGACTATGCTTAGGATCTTTCGGACTTAATGCAAATATTATTTCCGTGTCAACCACGGGCATGTTTAATCAACCACTTATACGCCTTTTCTTCGTCTACTTCTTCTTTATAAGGCTCTCGTATAACTTTTTCCAATACTTTAAATGGATTCTCAATTATAGGTTCCAATATTATACGATGCCCCTCAACACGAATCCTCACTTTTTGTCCCTTTTTTAACCTTAAGCGCTCACGTACTTGCTCAGGAACAATTATTGTAAAATTTTCTCCTATACTCACAACCTCGTCCATAATTCTTAACCCCCACTTTCATATACATATCAAGCCACTTTCACCTTTATAAGCTTCCTCCACTCTAGTTTTTGTGAACTATAATATCAGACTTAACAACTAGAAGTAAAAGAAAATTGTAAACAAATAGTAAGAGGGTAGAAATTTGAAGTGCTCAATCTACATGCCTAGTGAAGCAGTTTCAATTTTTATAGGCATTGGTAGGCATTCATAGGTTTTAAGAATCTTATTGCTAAGAGATATGCTGATGTTGTATGAATGTCTAAACCGAGCTTTCTAGCCAAGGGTATAGCGTCTACTGACGTGTACGCTGGGTTTATGAAGTGAATTTTACCACGGTATCTCGGAATGAGAGTCTTCAGATGATTAATGTACTCTCTTAATGCGAATTTTGAAACTTTTCTATTAGCTTTCTTAGATTTACTCTTTCTCTTAGGTCTGCCAAGTTCTTCAACAACGTAATGCGTTACCCCGTGATGATATGCGTAGTCAACCAACTTACTTAAAGCTTTCAAGCGTAAATCCCTTGCTTTCTCCTTTGAAAAACCATGTGAAGTTACCTCAGGGAAATGCTCGTTTCTAACATCCAAGATTTCCCCCTTTTTATTTACTATAACCATGTTTATTCTATCAGAATTAAAGTCGAAGGACGCTATATGCTCGATGGGTTTTATGTTTTTTGAATCTTTGCTTAAATGTTTTACATAGAGTTCTAGAGGAACGTTTACATGTAATTCAACCTTTTTCTCTTTTAGATATACTCCAGCCCCATAAGGAATTTCAGAGTTAATTAGCTCTCTTATTATTGGGATGTATTTTCTGCCGAACTTCACCCTAGCAATAATCCATTTATGTTTCCCAGTTGCAGAAGGTATTTTTATCTTGACTTTATCCGTTGATTCAAACCTAATGTTTCTATTTCCTTTTTCATTTCCTTTCCCTACAGAGAATAACTGTGGTTTCTTTAGCTTCAAATATGGTTGGTTAAGATACATCTTTGCTCTTTGCAATGCCGAGTAAGAGTAATGAGCATTATTAAGTATGCGAGAAGTTAAGAGCTTAATTATCTCATTATATGATACTTTTTTCCTCATTAATGTGTGAGCATACTCTACGGAATCTTTAAAGTTTCTCATGAGTAAAAGGAGCCACGCTCTATCGACTGGAGAATCCACTATGAGTCTACCTTTAATCGTAGGTTTCACTTCTTCCATCTTTCAATAACCAACCTATCGTTTTTAGAGTCATAGTAGATGATGAGTTTATCTTTCGGTTTTAAATTCCATTTTTCAGCTATCTCCTTAGGTATTGTAACCTTCATCTTCGGTAATACTCTATACACTCCTATTAATTCCATAGCACCACCAGAAATACTTATATACTACTAAACTTATAAATATATTGAATTAACGACCTCGATGAAGAAGGCGAGAGGGATGAGCACTAGATGAATTCAAGTTCGATGATGGGAGTCAAGATTAATGACTGGCTCCCGCAGTCGGGCTTGGAGGATAAACATGGGCGATGAATACCTACGTAGGTCTATCAATGCCTACGTAAGTAGGAACCCTAGCATATTCGTATAGAAACGTTATTACCGATAGGTGAGTTCCATCAGTTGGAACAATCTCGCTATGTCCTCCAATTTCATCTATGAACCCCTTTGTGATTTCAGCTGTCTCTATTATACCAGTTTCATCAGCAGAAATAGAAGGCTGTCTTGAATATTCTCTAATCCTCTCTAAATGTTCGTCAAAATGTCCATCTACATGTTTATAGAGTTTTCTAAAGCCAAATATATTTGCCTTTTAACTGTAATTGTATAAACTTAAACATTGATTGTAGAAACTTTACTTACGTATTCAGCTTTTAACGTTTTGCCTTATTTGACCTTATTTTATAAATGACTTTCACCGTAGCAGCCAATATTAAAACTGCGCCGCTTGCAATTATTATAAATAGGCAGCAAGTTGCAATGATGAAACATAAAATAGGTGTAAAGCAAAAAAACATGGAAAGTAGATAGAACAAGCCGTATAAAAGGTATATATCTCCAGTTGAAAATATCTCTCCTCTTTTGAAGAAAACATTGTCAAAATCTTTCCTCTCGCTGTTTAACGGTCCTGAAAAATATAATAGCAACCCGACGAAAACATAGAGCATTAAAGTTATTAATTGAGTGATAAGAGCTGGAATACGCTCTGGCAAAATAAACATGTAAGAAAAAACGTAAAGAGAAACAAGATAAATAGCTACAAAGGTAAATCCTAATCGTTTCAGCACAAGTGAGCAAATTGAAAAACAACTTTTAGCGACAACAGTACAAAGCTTGTGAAGAATAAATATTATGAGTAAACTGCCGAGAATGGTTGCACTTACCATGAAGATATTAAAATTAAAGTTAATCGTTGAAATCGATGCGCCAAATATCGTTATGAAAACTGCAATCATCAAGTTACGCTTACTGCGCCTTATTAAACTCATATGCGAACATAGAATTTGTTTTTCTAAACTTTTAAATTGATTAGAAAATGGGAAAGAAAAAACTTCAAAAACTACTATTGGAGCTATGAACGACATTATTGGATGCCAGAAAAAGGTTACCAAAAACAGTTCACCCACGGCAAAACCTAGAAACCTACTAATCAAGGGAGGTTGTCCATTAAATGAACTCCAAATAACCTTTGTTATCCAAGACTCGTAAAGACCGAAAATGCAGCCCCACAAATATAACTGCCATGGTCTATATCTTTTGGTTTTCACAGCAAGTGTAAACAATAGCAAAAAATGGCTCCAATAAAGAGGGAATGTAACCAGTAGAGACCACAGATTGATGAACCAGAGGAGGGAAGCGCCAGAATAGACCTCGGCAAAAACCATCGAAAGAACACCAATAAGTAAGAGAACGACAAAGCGGCTCCCAAAAGTACGTGAACAATTTTTAAGAGAAACATCTTCAACTGGTTTCATAAAAGTCATGTATAACTTACATACATTTTAATATTACTTAACGGAATTCAAGTTGGCATAAACTACACGAAATCCTAAAATGGTTTCAAACTCCTTAAACTTCTTTTCGCAAATCTGGCTGCATATTATGAAAGTATACGTAAGTTAAAAATAAAGACACCTTTCATGATAAAAAGAATTTTCACTACTATTAGTGACGTTAAATTATTAAGTATTATCTGCTATTAAGAGAAATAATTTTGCTCTAGTAAATATGAATATCTGAAGCTCAGACCTATGAGATGTATCCGATGTGTTAGTTTTCTCGGTGATGGAGATGTCGTTAAATAATTTCTTTTATCCAAAAAACATAGCTGTTGTGGGGGCTTCAAATAACCCCAAAAAGTTTGGCTATGAATTAATGAAAAACATTGTCGAGGGAGGATATAGAGGCAAGATTTTCCCCATAAATATTAAAGAAGAAGAGGTTATGGGATTTAAAGCCGCTAAAACCATCAAAGAAGTTCAAGAAAAGATCGATCTAGTTATCATAGCTATACCCGCAGGTTTTGTTCCTCAGGTTGTTCGGGAATGTGCAGAAAAAGGAATTAAAAATATTATCATCGTTTCTGGCGGTTTCAGCGAGATGGGAGAGGAAGGTAAAAAGTTAGAGGAGGAAGTTGTTAAAATAGCTAAGGAGAATGACATTAGAATCATAGGACCGAACTGTGTAGGCATACAAAACACAGAAGTCTCTTTAAACGCATCATTTGTTATGCGAGCACTACCAGGTTCCATTGGAATAATAACCCAAAGTGGAGCTCTGGGGGCGTCCCAAATCTACATGGCCACAAGCGAAGGTATTGGATTTAGTAAGTTCATTAATTTGGGAAATGCTTGTGATGTTTCAATACCGGAAGCAATAAAATATCTGGCGGATGATCCGCAAACAAAAGTTATAGCACTATATATAGAGGGAGTGAGCAGAGGAAAAGAATTTATGGAAGCTTTAAAGTACGCAACCGCTAAGAAACCAGTAGTGGTTGTTAAAGCGGGAAGAACGGAAGCCGGAATGCGTGCAGTACTTTCCCATACAGGTTCACTTGCAGGTAGGGACGCAATATTTGATGCTGTCTTCAAGCAAACTGGTGCCATAAGAGTTGAAACACTTCAACAGCTCTTTAATGTATCTCGTTTAATAGTGGAGCAACCGCCACCCTCTGGAAAGAGAATTGCAATTATAACTAATGCTGGCGGTGCGGGAGTCCTTTCAGCCGATGAATGTGCAAAACACGACTTAATCTTAACGGAACTTACTGAAGAGACAAAAAATGCTTTAAGAAGTTTTCTCCCACCAATAGCAAGTGTCCTAAACCCTGTAGACATCATAGCAAGCGCAAACATGGAAGTTTATAGAAAAACAGTTGAAACCGTCATAAAGGATCCTAATGTTGACTGTTTACTGGTTGCATGTGTGGTTCCAACCTTTCTAGGCATGAAACCAGATGAGCATGCAAGAGGAGTTGTTGAAGCATTAAAAAATGTTAAGATAAGAAAAACAGTCATAGCTTGCTGGATGGCTGGTAAAATCGCAGAACCGGGCAAAAAAATTCTGAGTGAGAACCATGTACCCGCATATTCCTGCCCTAAAGAAGCAGTTTATGCGCTTGCAAAATACATAAAATACCTCGAATTTAAAAAAGCCAGCAAGAATGTGGGGTAACAAAACTTGCTTTTAACATGAAGCTAATCGATGTAAAATCAAATTTGTTTCTTCAATCTGCGTATAGCAATTGTTAACCGCTTCAGACAGCGTTAGTTTAAGAGGGAATTATATTCTTGCTATCTAAATTTTGTGTGAAAGTAATTTACATTTTAAAATATTACTCTAAAATAAAGAAAAAGAAACGTTGTTTTTTGCCGGTGAAATATGCCAAAAATTTAAAATGTGTTTTCTTCCAGATAGATTAAAGTGCTCGTAATCTTAACAAGATCTAAATAGTTCGCAAAGCAAAATTTACCAAAAGTACATCTATGAGATGTGTTAACTCACTGGGGGAGTCTAGAACTATGGGAAAAATTGATGCATACATCTTTATTGAAGTGGAAATAGGCAAGTCGGAACACGTTTTAAATGAGCTTAGAAAACTGGACATCGTCAAAAGTGTTGCTTTCGTTACGGGAATATTTGATGTAATAGTTCGTGTCAGCGTCAATAACTTGGAAGAACTTTACGAAGCAACCGTAAAATACATACATAAAATTGACGGCGTGAAAAGAACTAGAACGCACATCATAGAGAAGGAACTGAAGCAAGAGGGGTAAACTTGGTTTCAAAAAAATTTGAATTCTATTTTTTAGCCTTACTTTCAGGAGTCTTCGCATCATTTTACGTTCTTATGGACGCTTATGGACTAAAAGCCCTTGTACCAGATCCCTATGTTTACTCTTTTCTTTGCGAATGGATAGGGCTCATAACCTGCCTTCTATACTTACTCGTACTAAGCATTCCCACAACAATAAAGGGGAAGAAACGTCCCATAGGATATTATCTTGATCCGTATTTTCAAGGTTTAAAAATTCCAAGAGGAAAATCACTTCAATACATTTTAGGGGCCGGATTAGTTGCAGGCGTTTCCACAATAACCTATTTCATAGCCGTAAGCTTCTCAGATCCATCTATGATGCTTCCCCTAATGCGTTTCTCAACAATATATCTTCTAATAATAGATTTCATCAGGGAGAAAGATGTTCCAAGTGCGATCGAAATAGAAAGTATTCTCTCTGTAACTCTTGGAGCATTTCTCGTAACTCTCAGCAAAGGGAAAATAGATCCCTACACCATAATTATCACCCTCGTTATAATGAATGGATGCTTCACCGCATATACTACATTTATGAAAAAGCTACAAGAAATCTCAGAAAACGGAAAGAAAAACGACTCCCTAAATTTAAGGTTTTGGAGTCTCTTCTTCTTAACCTTATCTCTATCAATTATGTTAATACCATTCCTAGATAAAACGCGAATAGAAATGATAAAAAAACTGTTTTTCTCACCTACAATTTTTACTTTCTTTACGGTTAACATGGGGTTTGCATTTCTATCCTATGTGATGTATATTAGGGCCCTCGGCAAGGGGAAAATGAGTATAGTAAACGCTATAGTTTCAATTAACATTATACTAGGTATACCGCTTACATTTCTAGGAGTAAAACTAGCACCCAACGTATTTGAATCCATAAGCTATGACGTCTTTCTTTGGACAATCAAAATAGTTGGAACAATATTTGTAATAGTAGGTATCCTAGCGTTATCGCTAAGCGAGGTGAAAGCCTACATACTTCTAAGAGTCAGCTCAAAACACGCTGCGGATATCCTTAGTAAAATATACAAGATAAGAGGTGTAGAATCGGTTGCAGCTGTAGCGGGAAACTACGATTACGTAGTAAAGCTAAGAATAAGAACGTTGGGTAAAACCTACAACATCATTGTCCAAGAAATAGAAAAAATAAAGGGGATAATACAAATAATGTCGCTACCAATAATCAAAGAATGGGAAATCCTATAGCAAATCAACGTTTTAAACGTCTTTATTTCACTCTAAAATTTTAAAAAGAACATAAATTTGGAGGGTTGTGATGTGGCTCTATATTATGAGGATTTTAAGGAAGGAATGGTTTTTGAATCTCCCCGAAGAACGGTTACTGAAGCAGACATAGTAATTTTTACGGGTTTAAGCGGAGACTTTAACCCGTTGCACACAGATGAGGAATTTGCTAAAAAAACTATTTTTGGAAGAAGAATTGCCCAAGGTACTTTAACTTTCGCTATAATGACCGGACTCTGGGATATGCTAGGAATAATTAGGGGAACTGCAATCGCTTTTTACGGCGTAGACAAACTAAGATTCACAAAACCCGTTTATCCCGGGGATACTCTAAGAGTTAAAATTACAGTTATAGAGAAAAAGGAAAGAGAGATGGGAGGATTAGTTGTACTGCATAACGAGGTTCTTAATCAAAGAGATGAAGTTGTTCTGGTCTGTGATGCTAAAATACTAGTAAAGAAAAGACACAGTTAAAGTCTCGTTTTCTATATAACGGCAACTTAAACAAGATACAGGTAGGGATATAGTCGTAAATTGAATCTTAAAAACACGGTAAGACTAAAAGCGTGGTTTAGAACTTTTACTTTCGAGCAAACCTTTCTTAATCTTCTTAAGGACTTTTATTTCCTCAATAACGGTATAAGGATACTCTCCTTTCTCATCCTTTTCATACGCTTTTACCATGTCCCATACAGCTAAGAGAGCAGCTGAAACCCCGGTAAGAGCTTCCATTTCAACACCAGTTTTACCTACACTTCTAACTTCTACTTCAACAATAACACGACTTTCCTCAAAATTAAAATTAACATCAACCCCTGTAATTGGAATGGGGTGGCAAAGAGGCACAATTTCAGGTGTTTTTTTAACAGCCATTATAGCGGCTAGCTGAGCAACAGAAACAACATCACCCTTCTTAATTTCACCCTTTAAAATACGTTGAACCGTACTTTCCCTTAATCTTATTACACCTCTAGCTTTAGCAATCCGTAAAACATCAGGCTTTTCTCCTATTTCAACCATCTTAACACCTTTAGCTTTATCCTGAGCCATTTAAAACTCACCCCTAACCTTCTAGCCAACATATACAGTTAAAAATTAAACCAAAGTAATGTGATGAAACAGCTTTACAGAATTACTGAATTTTAGCTTCGCTAACTTCTTCCTTTTTCCTAGGATATATGCACTCTTTTGGCGCTTCTTCAAAAGGCTCCAAGTATTTTCTAAGGACTTTCGGAATTACTACTGTTCCATCTTCCTCTTGACAATTTTCCAATATGGCTGTTATTGCCCTTGTTGTTGCAATTGCCGTCGAATTCAACGTATGCACGAATCCCTCTGACGGTAATCCACGCTTTTTAGCATATCTAATGTTTAGTCGAACCGACTGCCAATCTGTGCAATTGCTGCATGAAACCATTTCCCTATATTTTCCTTGCCCTGGCATCCAAGCCTCTAAATCATATTTTTTGGCTGCTACATCCCCTAAATCACCTGAACACACATTGACAATTCTATATGGTATTTCTAGGCCTCTCCATAGTTCCTCAGCGTTTCTTATAAGTTTTTCATGCCATTCCCATGAGTCCTCTGGAAGGCAAAAAACGAACTGTTCAACCTTATTGAATTGATGCACCCTGAAGATTCCTTTTGTGTCTCTTCCATGTGCTCCAGCTTCTTTTCTAAAGCAGGGACTAACTCCAACATATGTCAACGGTAATTCATCTATTTCAAGTACTTCGTTCATGTACATAGCGGCCATTGGATGTTCTGATGTAGCAATAAGATAAAGATCTTCGTTTTCAATTTTGTAGATAGCATCTACGAAGTCTTGAAAGCTTGTTACACCTTCATACGCCTTTTTCCTCATCATAAATGGTGGCTCGACGAGCGTGAATCCTTGTTTTGTCATGTAATCCATTGCATATAGCATTAAAGCTTTGTCAAGCCAAACAAGGTCTTCAAAAAGGTAGAAGAACCTTGAACCTGCAACTTTAGCCGCTCTTTCGGTATCGCCAAGTTCAAGGAATTCAAGCATTTCAACCTGGCTTCTAGGCTTATAATCTATAACCTCATAATCGACGTTATGCCCCTCTATATATGTTTGAAAAACATCCACGAACTCCTTCCAAACTTTTGGTTTTCCGTAGTACCTAATAGGTACGTTGTCCTCTTCACTTTCACCCATTGGAACACTTTCATGTACAATATTTGGAATACTTAAAAGCAACTCATTTCGCTTTCTCTCATATTCTTCAACTTTCCTCTCAAACTCCTTAATCTCGGCGGAAAGTTTTCGCGCTTCTTTTATCTTATTTTCTCTTTCTGGCCCCTTTAACTTTGAAATTTCCGCAGTTATCACGTTGAGCTTATGTCTAAGCTCATTAAGTTCAGTTAAACTTTTTCTCCACAAATTATCGTATTTTACAGCCTCATCCACTATATTAGGATCTAATCCACGTCTCCGCTGTGACCATTTTATTTTTTCAGGATCCGTACGAAGCAGTTTAAGTATACTCCACAAACCAACCACTCACCATAATGTAGCTTGCACGTATTGTATCTTAAATTTTTCAAAATAAATTTAAGCATATTCATTGACTAACGTGAAAAATAAAGAAGCAACGAGGGTAAAGGTGATATGAGGTAGGAGTTAACTTGGCGGCTTAGCTTTTAGCCACGAGTCTCTGAGGAATCTTGTGAATAGTTCTATGTAGGATGTCATTGTTGAAGCTACTCCCTTGACTTCTTCCTTAATGGAGGCGAAAACCACTTCCTCTCTATCTCTACTAACACCTATGTACTCTAATTCCGGTAGAATTTTCACTTTAATGTTTTCGATCTCAGCTAGTTTTGATACTTGGTCCGTCAATTTATCTGTAACTATTTGAACGCTTACTGTCGGTTTAACGGTGCTAAATGCACTTAACACATTTTCCATGTCTGCCGGTACAACGGCGAAGAGAGAGGATTTAGCTTTTCCCACTATATTTGTCATATATTGCTCAACAATTTTCTTATCTGGCAACACGAAGAGATCGGTAACTTCCGAGAATCTATCAATAATATCCTTTAACGGCGATATTTTGTTTTTAGCTTCACTTTTCACTGTTTCAAAAGTTTTTTCGATTTCACCTAAACCTCTATTAATAACTCCACCTATCGAAGAAACCAATTCATCTTTTTGCTGGTCAGCTGTACTCACAGCTTTTTCAAAAGCAGCTTTTATATCATCTGAAACACCAGAAGTTACAGACTTATATTCCTCAGCTCTAGATCTAATTAGATCACTAACTTCACCTTTAGAAGAGGTTAAATAGGATGATACCTTTGCTGCAACGTTGTCAACCTTACCTCTAACATCAGCAGCAAAACTTGTCATCTTCGTTTCAAAGTCTCTGGAAGCACTTTCTAAATGTGAACTAAGAGAACTTCTAACCGATGAGGATGTTTTTTCTAATTCACTCTTTATACTTTCTTCCAAAGCTTTAAGATCGCTTTCAACTTTTGAACCATGGTGATTCATGGTTTCTTCGACATCGCTTCGAGTTTTGTTAATTTCCTCTGTCATCGAGGTTTTTGAACTATTAATTTTTTCAAGTAACTCGGTCTGGGTTTTCTTAATAACTTCTTCAATGTTTTTAAGTTGATCTAATATGCTTGTGAACGCTTTTTCAATACTTTCTAGAGATGTATCAAAAGTAGATACCCCGGTTTCGATAATACCTTCTAGACTTTTCTGAATCCGCTTAGATAACTGGGCAGCCGCCGACCGGTAATCAACAATTTTCTCTGCGATTTGCGAAGAAATTCCACTCGAAAGATTGCTAAACGCTTCTTCAACACTTTTTCCCGCTTCATTTAAAGTTTCACTCATTTTTGTTTTAATTTCTGTTACCGTTGATTGCGAGTCAGATTCAACGGAGGATATAAGTTCCTTTAGTGCAGCTGTGGTTTCAGATAGCGACTTGCTAAATATTCTTGATAACTTATCGCTCAGTTCTTCGAAAATAAGACCAGTTTTCTCATTTATTCCAGCAATTTTCCCTATAACTTCCTTTGAAATATCCCATGAAGAACTTCTAAAATTCTCGATAAATTGTTCAACTTTGCTTTTCGCTTCTTCTGTTAGTCCTCCAAGAAATCTCGTGGTTTCAACTAAAGTAGAGGATAAAAGCTTTGAAGTTTCGCTTTCAAAGGTTTCAATCGCGTTTTTTAACTCTTCGACATCTTTTTTAAACCCTAAAACCATCTTACTTTCTTCTGACAAGAATTTTTCCTCCAAACATTATAACATAGGATGTAAAATATTGTGTACAGCCGTCTTAATTAAAATTTTTATCGCCAAAAACAGTAAAAATCTCGCTCTATATTCCCGTTAAGAGAATTTTGAAAGTAGATAGGAAGACACTATAGCTGCAATCAGTAATAAATCAACCTATTTTAATTTCGAAGGTAGCTTACATATCTTACAAGCATGTCGCACCATTTATATTTTATCTGGGTAAAATTTTATCAAGTTAAACATCAAATAAACCAGCTTAAGGCAAAACAAAGAAACTTATGCGCAAACAAATGCTAAAATAGGCGTTAAAATATAAAGGTTTGTCGAAATATAAAGTCGATTAACTTAAACAAATTTAAATATAGTTTAATTCTGTGAACAAAAACTAAAATCAAATGGTGTTAAATTATGACAAAAAGTTCCCGAATACCTGGATTTTACAAATTACCAGTAGAGGAGAGGCTTAAGAAAGTAGCAGAATTCGCAAACCTAACTGAAGAAGAAGTAGAACTATTAAAGAAAGAGGGAAACCTAAGCCTTGAAATTGCAGACAGGATGATTGAAAATGTCATTGGCACCATGGCATATCCATTTGGAATAGCAACAAACTTCCTAATAAACGGAAAAGAGTACCTTATCCCCATGGTCATAGAAGAACCATCAGTAGTTGCAGCTGCTAGCAATGCAGCAAAAATGACCAGAAGCAAAGGAGGAATTCACACTTCAAGCACAGGTCCAATAATGATAGGGCAAATCCAACTAGTCGATGTTAAAGACCCTTACGCGCAGAAAATGAGAATCCTAGAGGAAAAAGAAGAAATAATCAAAATAGCAAACGAACAAGACCCAGTCCTAGTGAAATTCGGAGGAGGAGCAAAAGACGTAGAAGTAAGGGTAATAGACTCACCAAAAGGCCCCATGGTAATAACCCATCTAATCGTAGACGTTAGAGACGCAATGGGAGCAAACGCAGTAAACACCATGTGTGAAGCCGTTGCACCATTCATAGAAAGAATAACCGGAGGAAGAGTATATCTCAGAATAATCTCAAACCTAGCGGACAAAAGACTAGTAAGAGCAAGAACAGTCGTTGATAAGGAGGCAGTTGGCGGAGAAGAAGTTGTCGACGGAATAGTTTCAGCATGGGCATTTGCAGCAGCAGATCCATACAGAGCAGCAACCCACAACAAAGGCATACTGAATGGAGTCATTGCAGTGGCTCTAGCCACAGGGCAGGATCATCGCGCAATAGAGGCTGGAGCACATGCCTACGCGGCAAAAACCGGAAGATACATGCCCTTGACAACTTGGGAGAAAAATGAGGACGGAGATCTTGTAGGTACATTGGAAATGCCTATGGCAGTCGGCATAGTTGGAGGCGCAACAAAAGTACATCCAGTTGCAAGAGTAGCCCTAAAGATCCTAGGAGTAAAAACAGCAACAGAACTAGCTGAAATAATGGGAGCAGTAGGTTTAGCCCAAAACCTCGCCGCATTAAGAGCATTAGCAGCCGAAGGAATACAGTACGGGCACATGAGACTCCACGCTCGCAACCTCGCAATGATGGCTGGAGCAACACCCGAAATCGTAGACAAAATCGTGGAAATCATGGTAAGAGAAAGAAAAATCAGATACGACAGAGCAGAAGAACTAGTAAAACAATTCTTAAAATAACAAAATACAAATACTCCATAAATTTATACATATTTTACTCAGTTTCCGAAACATAATGCCAGAAGCTTTGCTTAAAAGATATTTGTCTTAAATAAAAAGTAAAAGAATAAGTAGTATCAGTACTCTATTCTAGTTTTATGAGGGGCTTTTAGAATTTTAAACCATGTGAGGGGCAGATGGAAAAATTTAATATTATGGGTAGTTATGTTCCATGTGGTGATACATGTGGAACAAACGGAATTTAAGATAAAAATCGATAAACAGGGAAGACTAGTAATTCCGAGTAGAGTACGTAAGGCTATGGGTATAAATGGTGAAAGTGAGGGAGTGTTGAGGGTAAGAGGTAGAACGATTAT
>JAUQZC010000104.1 GCA_030587435.1 Candidatus Baldrarchaeota archaeon
ACAAATCGCGACCAAACAATGAAAATGAAGAAATTATCGAAAAAGTACAAAAACTAATGGAAGAAAGAGGAAGAAAACCACTAGAAATGGCTAGAAAAGCAATTCTAGAAGAAAAAATTGAGAGTAGAGAGGTTAGAGAGGCTCTACATTATTTTATAATTGAGTATTGGCATGATCTAGCTCGACCAACATTAATGTCGATATGCTGCGAAGCAGTAGGCGGAGACCCAAACGCAACTATACCATTCGCAGTTCCTCTTAGCCTAATAAGCGGAGCACTAGACATACAAGACGACATAATAGACCAATCGAAAACAAAACATGGCCGCCCAACTGTCTATGGAAAATACGGAAAAGAAATAGCCTTGCTTGTAGCAGATGCATTATTATTTAAAGGATTTACACTACTACACAAAGCATGCACGCAAATCCCTATGGAAAAAGCAATAAAAATAATGGAAATTGTAAAGAACGCATTTTACGAGCTAGGTGATGCTGAAGCTTTAGAGCTCAATCTAAGAAGGAAATCCGACGTAACTCCTGAAGAATACTTGCATATAATAAAGAAGAAAGCAGCAGATGTAGAAGCTCACACGAGGATAGGGGCAATAATCGGAGACGCAACAAAAAAAGAGCAAGAAAACCTCGGTAAATACGGACGATTACTAGGAATGATAATTATAATAAGAGATGATATGGCCGACCTACTTGACATAGAAGAAGCTAAACATAGAATACTGCAGGAACATTTACCGTTGCCCGCAATTTACGCATTAAACACGCAAAAAAACATATTATCAACGTATGCTTCGCTAAAGGAAGAAAGTTTTCTCGAAGAAAATCTAGAAGTTTTCCTTGAAAAAGTAGAGGAATCTGGAGGTTTCAAGCTTGCTAAAGAGTTTATGGAACAAATAGCTAACCAAGCTCTTTGTAATATAGAGATTATTCATCAAGGAAACTTGCGAAACAGGTTATCAACACTTCTCCGATCAGCTATGATTGTTTAGAGAAATAATAGGGAGGTTTACAGCCACCAGCTAAACCTTACAAACTTGTTATGTTTTTTCTTCATATTCCCCCTCTCCAGTTCTATATTTTAGGACGTTAATCATTTATAAGTCTTGTTGTACACATCTACAATTCGCTACTAAAACGTGAATAAGAATGGCTAGATATACACTTCTGGGAATAAATTCCAAGGAACTCATAACACAATTTTTACTTTTGTTCCTATTATTTACATGGTTCCAAATGTCATTCATTTCTATGAACGGATTATTAGATATTTTAAGTAAATCCTATACAGAGAGAGTGGGAGTTTATGCCGCATATTATCTTTCATACGCAATAGTTAGCATCGGCTACTCGATTTTGTCCGCGAAACGTGTTAAAACCTACAATCCAAATCTCTGGATATTTTTTGCTATAATGAGTTCTCTAATCCTATTTCTATTTACATTAACCGGGCATAAACTATACTCGTTTTTGTATGTATTGTTTGCTGGAATAGCATTAGGATTGGGTTCGCCGTACTGTTTATCTTATTTCGCAGATCACACCGAAATAGAAAATCGTGGAAGGATAGGAGGCGTAATATTTCTTTTAACAAGTCTTATTTTACCTCTTCTTTCATTCATATATGAATCATTTAGCTTGGGTATTTTCTCCATTTTTTCTGTAATTTGGATGGTTGGAGGTTTTCTTTTGCTTTTGCTGCTTAAGCCTGCAAAAGTAGATGTAGTGCAAAGAAATATTTCCTTCACGTATATTCTAGCAAATAAGCAGTTTTACTTATACTTTGTTGCTTGGTTCATTTTTTCATTTGTTGACAATTTTGAGGTTTCCATTCTCAGGCCTTTTGTGCAAGAAGTATTTGGAGAAGCATTCAAAGTTTTCATGCTTAATTTAAGTACCATAATTATGGCATTCTCAATAATTATCGTTGGGTTTTTAATTGATTTATATGGAAGAAAACGCGCACTAATCTACGGATTTACAGCTTTAGGCATAGCATATGCTTGTATTGGAATAGATCCTTATAACATCATTTTTTGGTATTTCTATTTCTTGATAAATGGTGTTGCGCTGGGGTTTTTCGCTGTAATCTTTGTTTTTACAATATGGGGAGACATTTCGCCAAAGGGGATGAGAGAAAAATATTACGCTGTTGGGAGCTTCCCATTTTTCTTTATGGTTTTTGTTCGTGAACTTTTAGCACCATACGTTGTTGCCATTCCAGTATCTACTGCTTTTTCTTTTGCTAGCTTTTTCCTATTTTTAGCGGTAATTCCGTTGATGTATGCTCCCGAAACCCTGCCTGAAAAGGAAATTCGGCGTAGGGAATTGAGGAAGTACGTTGAAAAAGCTAAAAAAATCCGAGAAAAGTACGAAAAGGCTGAATACTAGAGTTTTTGTATTTTTGTTGCTATTTCTTTTAGTATTTTTGTGAATGGGTGTTCTGGTTTTTCTAGGCTGAATATTGTGTTTCCTCCTAGGCGTAGTACGTCGCAGAAGCATGGCGCTACATCTATTACTGGTAGGTTGCTTATCTCTTCATATTTTTTCCTTAGTTTCTCTCTTTCTTCTAGGGTTGATATCATTTCTATGGGGACTTTGTTTACTATTATTCCTGTTTTCTTTTCGAATAGATCGTAGAGTTCATGTATCATGCGTTTTGTTCCTTGCATGTCTGATATGTCCATAGTTGTTACCACTATGACTGTGTCGGCGCTTACAATCGCGTTTATTGACGAGTATTGTAGCCCTGGGCTTGTGTCCATCACTAAGTAATCAAAGTCCATGTCGTTTAGGAGCGTATTTCTT